>JALQTD010000256.1 GCA_023264155.1 Flavobacteriales bacterium
TGAACGGGGCGAAGGACCAGGACAAGGAGTGGGCGGATGTGTCGCCTTCCGGGGACCAAATCGCGGCCTGCTGGACGCAGTTCGATCGCTATGGGAGCACCGCGGCCGGCGACAGCTCGGTCATCCTCTGCGCCACGTCGAACCGGAAGGCGCGTCGGTGGTCGCAGCCCGTGCGGGTGAGTGCCGTGGCCGGCGACTGCCGGGACGGCGATGAAACGGTCGAGGGCGCGGTGCCTGCATTCGGTCCCGACGGTGCCTTGCACGTGGTCTGGGCTCGTGGCGAGCAATTGTGGTACAACCGGTCCCGGAATGGGGGACGGAAGTGGCTCGAGCGTGAGGTAGCCGTGGCTGACATCGATGGCGGGTGGGACCGGGAAGTTCCGGGCATCGGCCGGGCGAACGGCATGCCCATCACCGAGGTGGATTGCAGCGACGGTCCCCACCGGGGACGGATTTACGTGAACTGGACGGACTTGCGCAACGGCGACAGCGACGTGTGGCTGTGCCATTCCGATGATGGGGGCACGACCTGGTCGGCAGCGCAGCGGGTCAATGCCGACAACACGGCCACCGACCAATTTTTCACCTGGATGGCCGTGGACGACGTCACGGGAGGCGTGCACATCGTCTACTACGACCGAAGCGCTGTCGCCACGGGAGCCGACGTCAGCACCGAGGTCGTGGTGGCGAGCTCATTCGACGGCGGAGCCACCTGGTCCCACCAAACCGTCAGCGAGTCGCCTTTCGTGCCGGGCCAAGCATCGTTCTTCGGCGATTACAACAACATTTCCGCCCACGCCGGGGTGGTGCGTCCGATCTGGACGCGTGAAGACCGGGGCGTACTGAGCATTTGGACTGCCTTGATGCAGTTCGATTGAGGGCTCAGGCTTGCCGAATGCGCTCGGCCGTGGCAGCGAGTTCCTCCGCGGTGACTTGCAGCTTCGGCCGCTCGAAATTCATGTCGCTCACCGCATTCAAAGGGATGAGGTGCATGTGGGCGTGGGGCACTTCGAGGCCGATGACGGAGATGCCGATGCGCTTGCAGGGAATGGCGCGCTGGATTTGGCCTGCAACCTGCTGCGCGAAACCGTTGATCGCCGCGAGCGTGTCCGCGTCCAAATCGAAGATGTAATCGACCTCCTGCTTGGGAATCACGAGCGTGTGCCCCTCCACCAGCGGGAAGACGTCGAGGAAGGCCAAAAACCGGTCATCCTCAGCAATCTTGTGGCACGGAATCTCACCCTCAACAATCCGGCTGAAAATGCTCGGCATCACCGGGTGATTTCGAGGATCTCGAACGGAATGATGCCGGCGGGCACTTGCACTTCGGCCACCTCGCCGACCGCCTTCCCGAGCAGTCCCTTTCCAATCGGGCTCTCCACAGATATCTTCTTCTGAGCGAGGTTCGCTTCGTTTTCAGCAACGAGGGTGTAGGTCACCTCCATGCCGTTTTCTGGTTCCGGAGCTTGACCGTACTGAGGATGTAAACCTTGGAAGCATCGATTTGCGAATCATCGATGAGGCGAGCATTCGCGTAGGTGTTTTCCAACTTGGCAATCCGGGCTTCGAGCAGCCCTTGGGCTTCTTTTGCAGCGTCGTATTCTGCATTTTCACTGAGGTCGCCTTTGTCCCGAGCTTCCGCGATTTGCTGCGAAATCTTCGGCCGTTCCACCGTTTTTAGTTGGTGGATTTCGTCTTTGAGGCGTTGGAGTCCTTCTGGGGTGAAATAAGAAACATTCGACATGGCGGTAGGTGTTTGAAGCGTCCTGGCGGCCGGTTGCCTGCAGGACGTAAAAAAGAGAAAACCCGGAATGCGGGCTTTCTCTTTCAACAAATGTAAAGAAATTTCGGCGGGTTGCAGCCGGGGCTCACATGGTGATGTGTACGCCGATGCTGTGGTTACCTCCAAATGGGTTCGTGGTGCGGTAGCCGTAGTCGAGTCCGATGCGGCCTCCGTCTTGGCCGGCGGGAACACTGACCGTTAATCCAGCAGCGGGGCCGGTGTACGCAGTGCTGATGGTCTCCGTGTCGAACAGGCCCTGCTCCCACATGTACCCCGCGCGCAACGTCACGCTTTCTTTGTATTGGAATTCAAAGCCGGCGCCGAACTG
>JALQTD010000257.1 GCA_023264155.1 Flavobacteriales bacterium
GATGGGTTCGTTTGGGCGGGCCAAATCATCCCCCATTGGAACTTTGTCTCGTGGTGGTTGGTTTCCTTTGTATTGTTGCTCTTTGCGCCGGAACGCGCCGAGCATCCGCGGGTGTGGCGTTGGCTTTTCGCGGTCATGGCCGTGTTTTTTCTGGTGTTGAACGTAATAGAATGGACCTGATATGAATCCTTGGATGGCAGCAGCTTGGGTGCTGGGCACCTTCATTGGCATGGAGGGGGTGGCTTGGCTGGCCCACAAATACCTCATGCACGGCGCGATGTGGTTCTTCCATGAAGACCACCATACGCACGGGCCCGGTTTCTTTGAGAAGAACGATGCGTTCTTTTTAATTTTTGCCGTGCCGAGTGCGGCGGGCATCATGACGGGGCTGATGGCTGGTGGGGACTTTAAGTTGTGGATCGGGGTGGGTATTGCGGTTTATGGTTTGGCCTATTTCCTGGTGCACGATGTGTTCATCCACCAGCGGTTCCCCTGGTTCAAGCGCACGAACAACCTGTATTTCATGGCGATTCGGAAGGCGCACAAGGTGCACCACAAGCACCTCGGGAAGGAGGACGGCGAGTGCTTCGGCATGCTGTATGTACCGCCGAAGTATTTCCGCGAGGCGAAGCGGAGCTTGGAGCGTCGGGGGGCATGAACGCGCTCTACCTCTGGGTGGACTTGGCGGTCCTCCTCCCTACCCTGGCGCTGAGCTTCGACAAGCGGGTGGCGTTTTACCGGCAGTGGCGGTCGTACTGGCCGGTGAACTTGGTGGTGCTGGCGGTATTCGTGGCGTGGGATGTCCTGTTCACGCGGGCGGGGATTTGGGGGTTCAATCCGGATTACTTGGTGGGGATCGATGTGTTGGGGTTGCCAGTTGAGGAGTGGGGATTCTTTGTCGCTGTGCCGTATGCATGCACGTTTACGTATGCGACGCTGAAACATTATTTCCCGCGGTTGGGCGGTTGGCGGAACGGGGCGGCTTCGGCGTGGCTGGCGGCGTGGGTGGTGACGGCTTGGCTCGTGGCGGCGTTTTGGGGGAACTGGTACACGGTGACGGCGGCGGCGGGGTTGTGGGCGGCGTTGACGTGGTGGCGGCCTTCGAGGGCGTGGATGCCGCATTTCTGGCTGGCGTATGCGGTGTTGCTGGTGCCGTTTGTGGTGAGCAACGGGGTGTTGACGGGGATTGCGTTTTGGGAATATCCGCTGGTGCATGCGGCTCCGGAACAGGTTTTGGACCAAATCGTGTGGTACAACAACGAACACAACACCGGCGTGCGCATCTGCTCGATGCCGGCCGACGACCTCGTGTACGGCGGCCTCCTCATGTTGCTGCACATCGCAGGCCTCGAATGGCTGGAAGGGCGGAGATTGCGATAAAAGGACTACATTCGGCGCGCAAGAATTGAAATCATGAAGCGCATCCTCCCCTTTTTCGCCGCGGCCCTTGTGGCCTCGTCCGCCTACGGGCAACGCATGCAAGCGGAATTTGAAGACGGCACGACGATGGAGTACGAGATCCTCTCGAACGCCGCCACCGACATTGCTCCGGTGTACTTGACCCTCGGCGCGACGCACGGCAACGTGCGGGACGGCATGAAGATCGATTACTACAATCCGGATTTGGGGGTGTTCCAATTGCGGTTGCCGAGCATGCTCGCTTTCGCGGATGACAATGCTGGCATTCCTTGGCGCATCTCGGGACTGTACTTCCTGACCGATGAAACGCAGCAGAAGACCCGCGAGGTGACGCTGATGGCCACTTCTTCCGGCGATGTCATCACCAAATACCGAGCAGAAGCCCCCATCGAGCGCGGGGTGCGCATGGGCATCCACGGCGGCATCGGGCGCCGCAACACGGAATCAGGCACCTTCTATTCAGACGAGGATACCGAATACACAGAAGTGTCCCTCGGCTTGGGCTTGTTCCGTTCGCAGCACCTGAGCATCATGCGGGAGGTGGACGGGGCCGCTTACCGCGCCCAAGGTTCGGCTTCGATGATGCTCACGGCAGACGCCATGGCCTTCCTCGGTACCAAGCCCACCGACTCCACCTACCAAGGGGAGCTCGAATCCAGCCC
>JALQTD010000258.1:0-1795 GCA_023264155.1 Flavobacteriales bacterium
CCGGACTCAAGACCGGCAGCGCTTGCTGCGCGGCGGCGGCCACTTCCTCCGGATCGACGATGCGTTGGGCGCGGACCACCCAGCCCTTCTCCGCCGTGGCGGCCACCACCGAAGCGCTCACATCCGCCTGCGCCAGGACTTCCTTTTCCGGCACGAAGGCACCGTCCGCTGCCCGGCCGAGCAGGGCGAGGAGCAAGGCAAAGCGCTTGGGCGCGGTGCGTTCCGAGCGGTCGAGGAGGTCATTCAGCCGCTCGTCTTGGCCCACGAGAGCGGGATCGAGGGCGACCACCCGCTCCAATTTCGGGGTGTACCGGGATTTGACTTCCTCCTCGGTCATGATCCAGTCGCCGCGCAGCAGCCGGGCGACGTGCCGTTGCGGATGCACGACGTCGATGACCTTCCCGATTTCCACCAGCGACAGCACCTTGCGCGCTTCGAGGGCTTCGAGGAGCCGGCGGTCGTTCAAGGCCAAATCCGCATACCCCGCCACCGACCGCACGCCCCCCGCCTCCATCACCCGCGGGTGCAGCTGCACCGACGTCTTGCTGGCCAATTTCAATCCCGGCGGCATCGCTGCAGCCACCACTTCACCCCGGGTACACATATAATAGTCGGCCATCCACGCCCACATCGCGAGCTGTTCCGGGGTGGCAATGGGCGATTCGTCCACCACGCTGTCCACCGGTTTGACCGCATGGGATGGGGCCTCATCGTGGACGCGCCACACCAGCCCGGTGTACTTGCGGCGTGGCCCCACCGTCACAACCACGCGCATCCCGGGCTCGACCGGCTCCTCGACGGCGTAGGTGAGCAAGTTGGGGATGGCCAAGGGGACGGCCACGTCGACAAATTGGGGCTTTTTGGCCATGGTGCGAAGGTGGGGAAAAACCTGCGAAGTAATTTGGTCCAACAATTCAAAAACGATGGTAGCAGCACCTCTCTCCGCGGGCACGCGCGCGCCCGAATTCAATGTGACCCTGCACGACGGCAGCACGCGCAGCCTCGCCGACTACGCCGGCCGCAAGCTCGTCCTCTACTTCTACCCGAAGGACAACACGCCCGGGTGCACCGCCCAAGCGTGCAACCTGAACGAACACCTGTCCGAGCTGACGTCCCACGGCATCGCCGTCCTCGGTGTGAGCCCCGATTCGGAGGCGTCGCACCTCAAGTTCATTGCGAAGTACGAACTCGGCTTCGATCTGGTCGCGGACACGGATCGCTCCTTGCATGAGGCCTTCGGGGTATGGGGCTTGAAGAAATTCATGGGGCGCGAATACGATGGCACCCACCGGACGACGTTCCTCATTGACGAATCTGGGGAAATTGTGCACGTCATCCTCAAGCCGAAGACGAAGGACCACGCGGCGGAAGTGCTGGCGGGGTTTGGGCTGGCTTGAGCCCGTTTTTGGACGCACCTTAAGCGTCATTCACAAATTCCTGATGGACGTGGACAAATTCCCGGCAGTTCGTAAATCCTTTACGATGTGAGTGGAATAACTTCGTCTCAAATTCAAATCCCATGGCGGCAGATAAAGAAAAACTGAAAGCGCTCCAGATGACCCTGGACCGCTTGGACAAGACCTACGGAAAGGGCTCGGTGATGAAGCTGGGTGATGAGGCAGTGGAGAAAGTGGAATCGATTCCTTCCGGATCGCTTTCATTGGATTTGGCGCTCGGCATCAGTGGATACCCACGGGGCCGGGTAGTGGAAATCTATGGTCCGGAATCTTCCGGTAAGACCACGTTGGCCATCCATGCCATCGCGGAAGCACAGAAGAAAGGTGGCATTTGCGCC
>JALQTD010000258.1:1805-2078 GCA_023264155.1 Flavobacteriales bacterium
ACGCGTTCGACAAGTTTTACGCGGAAAACCTCGGCGTGGATACGGAGAACCTGTTCATTTCGCAACCCGATAACGGGGAGCAAGCGCTGGAAATTGCAGACAACTTGATTCGTTCAGGTGCCATCGACCTGCTCGTCGTGGACTCGGTCGCGGCATTGACGCCGCGCGCGGAGATCGAAGGCGAGATGTCGGATTCGGCAGTCGGTTTGCAAGCGCGCTTGATGTCCAAAGCGCTTCGGAAGTTGACCGGATCCATCAGCAAGACGGGGTGCT
>JALQTD010000259.1 GCA_023264155.1 Flavobacteriales bacterium
GGCGCTGGGCACGTACGGCGCTGGGCAGGCCCGCGAGATAGGATTCCGCAGCGAAGCCCGCCGCACGCAGTTCGTCGGCCAGCTCATCGGTGGAGCGGCGGCGCATGCAGTAGACGATGCCCGACTCGCCGCGCCGGTCTTCGAGGAACGCGTGGAGCGCATCTTTCCAGCCGCGCTTGGGTCGGACGGCGTAGTGCAGGTTCGGCCGGTCGAAGCTGCTGAGGAAGGTGGGCGCGTGCTCCAGGCGGAGTTGCCGGAGGATGTCCTGCCGCGTGAGGGCGTCGGCGGTGGCGGTGAGGGCGAGGAGGGGCACGTGAGGCCAGCGCGCTTTGATTTGGCCCAAATCCAAATACTCCGGCCGAAAATCATGCCCCCACTGCGACACACAGTGCGCCTCGTCCACGGCCACCAAGCTCAGCGCCACCCGGTCCAACTGCTGCAGCAAGGCGCCCTCCCCGGCGAACAGCCGTTCCGGCGCCACGTACAGCAGCTGCAACCCGCCGCCCATAAGCTGCTCGTACACGGCCCGGTCCTCCTCCGGCGATAGCGTCGAATTCAGGTACGCCGCCGCCACGCCTTGCAAGCGCAACCCCTCCACCTGGTCCTGCATCAGCGCGATCAACGGTGAAATGACCAAGGCCGTGCCTTCCCGCACCACCGCCGGCAACTGGTAACACAGCGATTTCCCCCCACCCGTCGGCATGAGCACGAACGCATCCCCGCCCGCGAGCACGTGCTCCACCACCGGTTCCTGCGCCGGCCGCAACGCACTGAATCCAAACACCCTGCGCAGGGCAGCCACCGCCTGTTCCGTTAACATGATCCGAATTTAAGGACCCGCGCGCCTCGCTGCCAAGCCCGATTCACCCGCGTGGCCGCTCGCTTCACGGCCGCACCCGCACCCAATGTCGGTGCGTCACCGCCATGGCCACGAACTCCCGGTCTTGCTGCAATTTTTGGGCAAACCGATCGATCAGGCGCTCCGCCGCCTGACTCCCCGGCTCGGGGATTTGGCCAGCGTAGTGGTTCAGGTTCGCGGTGATGAGTTGGGGATTCAATCCGGCTTCACGCCGCTGCAGGTCTGCCGTTTCGTTGCGCAAACCGATGTGGTAAAACGGCAGGGTGACGAGGTTGGAATCGGGTTTGTCCGCCTGCATTTGCAGCGAGGAATGGAAGCTATGGAGCGACGTTTCAAGCCCGGTGATCCCGATGTAGTAGGCCATGATTTCCTCCACGCACGCGTAGGCGTGGGGCAACCCGGAGAGGTACATCCGGGCGGCGTCGTCGTATTGGAAACTCGTGCCTTCGAACCCGGGGATGGGGCGCATGTAGTAGCCGCGTTTGCCGATGGACACGAGCTGACCACTTTGGCTGAGCCGCAGCACTTGGCTGTGCAGGCGTCCGCCGTCCCGTGCTTCCGGAAGCCGTTGCTGGATGTCGTCCAGGCTGAGCGCTTGGCCGGTGTCGTGGAGCAGCGCCCGAATCTGCATCCGCAGCCGTTCATTTGGCCGCATGCCTTGGTCCAAATCCGCTTGCACCCATTCAAACACAGCCCGCGGCGCCACCCACCCGTCAAAAAACGCGCCCGCCCGCTGCATCAGCACGGACCGATCCACCACGCCCGTCCGCTTGATTTCGGCATTCAGCTCGGTCAGGAGCGGCTCCCGCACCTCGGTGCCGCCCCAAACCCGCGCCCCATGCGGCGCCCCCTGCTGCACCGCCAAGCCCTTCCAAAGGAGGGCGTCGGTCGGGCCGAGGGGGGTGAGGCCGGTGCCGGTCCGTTGCCAGATTTGGCCTGTCTCTTCGATGAGCAGGTCGGCCAACAGCGCCTCCGCCTCGCGCGCAGGATCCACCCGCTGCCAGAACGCGTGCTTCAACTGGCGCGCCCGCTCGCGGCTCACATCAAAGGCGTGCCCGATGTCCATCAGCGACGCCCCTCGAAAGGCGATGCGCCACCACACGACGTGGTCCCGGACCGCCTGAGCCGTGGCCTGGGCCCCGCCTTGGAACAACACCGCGGGGTGCGTGCTCGCCGGAGAGATCGCCTCCATGCACGCCATCCACAGGCCCTTCA
>JALQTD010000025.1 GCA_023264155.1 Flavobacteriales bacterium
CGGCGGGTGGAAGCCTGCATTTTGTGGGCAATACGATGATCGACACCCTCGTCCATTTCGAGGAGTCCATCGAGCGGAGCGCCATCCTGGACGAGTTGGGACTCACCGGTGGGAAGCCTTTCTACCTCTTGACCATGCACCGGCCTGCGACGGTGGATGGGGAAGCGGGTTTGGCCTTCATCGCAGAACTGCTGGAAAACCTGGTGCAGCGTTCCACCGTGGTGTTCCCCATCCACCCGCGCACGAAGAAGAACATGGAGCGGTTCGGCTGGTCCGAGCGCCTCGAGCACCCCAACGTGCTGCTCACCCCACCGCTCGACTACTTCGCGTTCCAAAAACTCGTTTCGCGCGCCACCAGCGTCATCACCGACTCCGGCGGCCTGCAGGAAGAAACGACCTACCGGCAAGTGCCGTGCGTGACCCTGCGCCCCAACACCGAGCGCCCCATCACCATCGAAATCGGCACGAACCAACTCGTCCCGGACTTCGACGTCCCGGCGGTCTTGCAGGCCATCGACCACCGCAAGCTCGGCGACATTCCGCGGCTTTGGGACGGTCATGCGACGGAGCGGGTCGTGGAGGTGCTCCGCGGGCTTTGAAGCGGCGGTTTTTTGGCCTCTTGACTTATCCCTTGAGTAGCTTGGTAACCTTGGATAAGAGTGGGTGCAAGCCTCTGCTTTGGCCTAAAAAGATGTAGAGGTTCGAGCGCAAAGGGAAGTGATATTTCTTCTGACCTTTTAAATGAGAACTGAATGCCTGACTGTGGTCTGGCATGTTGTATTTGATGAAGTACTGAATGCGCTTGGTTAGCATGATTTCATAAAACCTACCCCAATACGATTCATCGAAAGCATTGTTTGTCCTAGCGTGATGTCCATCCTTGATTGCTCTAAACAATAGTTGTTCTTGCCGGAGTTTCTTTTCCGGGTTGTTCCTAACTCCTCCTGCCCTGCTAAAGTCAGAGTAGAGGACATCCGGCAGAATGGCGAGCGAGTATTTCGAGTTGAGGCGAACCCACAGGTCAAGGTCTTGGGCATAGATGAACTCACTTCTGTAACCGCCAACTTCATCGTATGCGCTCTTTCGGAACATGACGTCACCATGAACAAAGGGATTCCGCAGGTTCTTTTGATTCGAAATATCATGAACTAATGAATCGATCAGGTCAAGCGGTTCAAATGTTGTTTCGTCATCCACGCAATGATCAGATATCACTACCCCTTCTTCATTGCGAGTGACCCTGCCGCAGCCCACTGCAGCAACATTTGGATGCTGCTCTAGGTATGAAGCTTGCTTTTCGAATCTGTCTGCATATGACAAATCTCCGCTGCCATGTACCGCGATGAAATCAAAATCCGAGCAATTTGCAACGCACCGAATCATTTGGTTTACAAACCCTGAATTCGCGGTGCTTTCAACCTTGATGTTTTCTAGATGGGCAAATGCTTGAAGTCGTGCTTTTGTGTCATCGGTTGATCCGTCATCCACCAAGTAGATGAGGTCAGCCTCCCTGCTTTGGTTTAGTAGCGATTCAACTGATGAGTCGACGCAAAATCCACGGTTGTAAAATACTGAAATGACTGCGACTTTTGTTTTCATTTTGAAATCTCTACGATGCCTTCTGTTTCATGAAGGAATTTCACTTCGGTTTCGAACGTCTTGTCCCCAAGGTGTTTCGAAAATGATTGATTGATTAGTTCAATAAGTGATAGGATATCGGTGGCCTTTGCTCCTCCTTTATTCAAGATGAAGTTCCCGTGGTGTTGACTTATTTCGGCCTGCCCTACTTTCAATCCCTTTAATCCAAGATCTTCGATTACTTTTCCGGGCGGACCGAATTTTTCGTAAAGAGCAGGGTCACTTTTGAATACACTGCCGCAATTGGGGGTTTTTCTCGGGAAGCGCTTTCTTCGAGAAGCTAGGATGCTCAACATCTCTTCGCGAATCTCCTGACTAGGTAAATCAAAATGATAGAATTCAAAGTCAATAGAAAGGATTGTCATGCGATTGGTCTCTATCAATTCGTTTTTTCTGTACCCGAGACCGCATTCTTTTGCTGATAACGTCAGCAGATTTCCTTTTTCATCGGCAACATGAAATTGAGCGATATTTGATCCAATAGCTTTTCGATTGCTCCCTCCATTCATGTAGGCCAGTCCTCCAATAGTCCCTGGTATGCCGCAGGTGTGCACTAAATCGGCGACGCCATGTTTCATCAGGGTTAAGGCAAACCCAGGGACCCAAGTCCAAGAAGGAATATTCAAGGCCCAGAGGCTGGATTCTGTTTTCACAAGTTGAAATTCATCATCTTTCAGCCAGCGTGGACTCAGCAAGATGATTACCCCACGAAATCCTTGGTCCGAAATCAACAGATTTGACCCGCCAGCGATAAGCGCCCAAGGAATTCCCTTCTGGTCAAGCACCTTGATAATTTCAGGGATGTCTTGTGGCTTGAAAGGTTCAATTGTCCAATCAATTGTGCCGCCAACTTGCCAATACGAAAGGGTGTGCCCTGGGATATTCCGTGAAAGCTGGCCATATTTGCCCAGCTCATCAATCATCATGTTGTACATCGAATCGCAAGCCGAGGGAACGAAGTTTTGTCTCTAAGCGGTGGTAACCGCGAAGCGCGTACTCAGACTTCGAAATGACACTTTCTCCTTCAGCTAGGAATGCGGAAAAAATACAGGCAATACTTCCTCTCAAATCAGGACTATCCATGAGCGCACCTTGGAGTGGCAGGTTTCCTTTGATGGTTACCTTGCCATGGGAAATTTGTGCGACTCCATTGTTGAGTTTGTTGTATTCTTCTGCGTATTTGTACCTCTCAGGGTAACGGTAATCATGTATTGTTGATTTCCCAGTCGCCTTTAGCGCGAGTAGTCCAAAAAGTGGTTGCATATCACTTACCACTCCGGGGTGAACGCCACACGCTAATTCAAAGGAGCGCAGCGAACCTTGGCTTGCGTTTCTCCCAACTCGAATTTTGCGCTTCGAAACTTGTTCGACGATGAGTCCCATGTCCCTTAAGTGAATCAACGGAATTTCCATTTCCGACAATGGAACTTGATCAATCTCGAGTATTGAGTTGGTGGCCCCTGCAAATGCACACCATGAAATAGCCTCTATGCGGTCACTCATTACTTGATGACGTGCATTGCCGGGAAGAAGTCCATTCCGTCCATCGACTAGAATTGCTCCATCATCGAGGTGCCAAATCGAAGCACCTGATTTGCGCAGAAATGATATCAAGTCTGTCACCTCTGGTGTGATGTATGCACCTGTTATCTTCGAAGTGCCGCTGGCTGCTGCCGCGCACAAGATGGCGTTTTCAGTACCTCCAACTGTTCGAAAGGGTAACTCGATCTCAACACCAGTGAGTTTTCCCTCTACATATATCCCATCGGGTAGCTCTCGAACGGTGCACCCAAATTGTTCCCAGATTTCAATGTGTACGTCATGTTTCCGCGAACCTATTTTGCAACCTCCGGGATAAGGGATGTGAGAGCGACCATGCCTCGTCAATTGCCCTTGAACCAACAGGTAAGTGGTTCGAATCGGTGACTGCGGTGGGGCTTCAAGGGGCTCGTTGATGGAGTTTTTTGGAGAAATCGTGAGCTGATCTGTGCTTTCGTCGATCTGCACATCTATGCCAAAATGCCGCAGGAAATTTATTTTATGCTGGCAATCAAGCAATGTTGTCGGAAAATTCTCAAGGATGGAGTCGCCTTCGCACATGAAGGCGGCAGCTAAAAGGCGAGTAGCACTGTTTTTCGCGCCAGACACGGTGACTTGGCCAAAGGGCTGTTGGGGACCTTGTACAATAAGTTTCATTTCAGCTTTTGTCGAGTTAATCCGGACAACGGAGCAAGTTAAGGTTGTTTTTTGGAAGGGATGCGACAAGCATCAATGTTGGAGGTTGTGTAGGTTCTGTTTGTCGCCTATCACGTACGCAGCTCCTCGGTTTGGGTTTCAATGTGCACATTGCTGAACTCCCATTTTGAGGATTAGAACTCCACACGAGGAGGAAGTCACCCAATACCATTCGCACTTGACAACTGTTTTGTCGTGCTACACTCTATTCCTCCCAACTAACCGGTTAACGCACCACCACCACCGAGCCACGGTACCGCTCAGGCGTTCCGGCTGCGGGGGTCAGTTCCAGCACCCACGAATAAGCGCCGGAAGGAACGAAGTAGGCCCTGCTGGCAAAGCTGTTCTCTCCGATCCAAGTCGACCCTGGATCGGTTGCCTCGAAAACGACCTCTCCCCACCGGTCAAAGACCAGCAGCCGGTAGTCCACGACCGATTCGGGATCTGAAAGCACAGGCCCCCACGCGTCGTTGTGGCCGTCGTTGTTGGGCGTGAAGGCGTTGGGAACGGAGACCAGCAGGGTGGTTTCCCAATTCAAGTCCGCGCAATGGGTCGCTTCGCAACCGGATGCAGGGTGGTAGGTCAGGCAGATCTGCTCGGAGGCGGGGCCGTCGAGGGCGGGGAAGGACCAAGGCAGGACCGGGCCAGCGCTCAACGCGCCCCCTTCGATTTGCCAAGTCCATGCCCCTTCGGTGGCCGGGCTGCCGTCGATCAGGGCCATGAAAGTGCCGGTAGATTGTTCAGCATTCCACTGCACCGGATCGCTGGACCAACCGATGTTGGGAGCTTCGAGCCCCTCGTAAGTGGTATAGCCTTGAACCGAACAGAGGGGCGCGTTTGCCGCGTTCCATGTCCACCACTGGTGCACGCTGACCTCGTGCACACCGGGTACTGCGATGGTCAAGGCGCCCCCGGGGTCGACCTGCGCTCCATCGAGCGCCCATTGCGCACTGGTCAAGGACCACAAGCCCGGCTCGGTGTCGGGGGAGGCGGCCACTTCCAGCCACGCCACGTACGGAATGCATTCGGACACAGGTGTGAGGGAGAGGCTCAATGGAGGGAGGACGGTGAAGGCTGTCGTATCTGTGGCGCCGCATCCGTCTGCGGTCGATACCGACAGGGCGACGAAATGCATTCCTTCGTCCCCTGACGGCAGGTCGGCTACCATGCCCGTGCCGGCGGGGATGCCGTCTACAGACCAGGCCGCGGTTCCCGATGCGAGGGGATTGCCTTCGAGGTAGGTCACCGCTGCCGGGGCGCCGTTGCAGACCAGTTCGGGTACTTCGGCCGTGGGTTCTGGGGTTTCGAGGAGGGTAAAGGACAGGGTCGTCAGGCTGTCGCACTGGGCGGTGTTGACGAGGAGGTGCTCGTAGAGGCCGGTGGATTGGAGGGTTTGACCCATCCACGTGATGGGGGTGCAGCTCGCGGAGTCGAGTTCCACGAAGGAGGAAGCGTGGATGGTGGCGGTGAGTTGGACGGAACTGTCGCACCCGTGCACGGTTTGGCCTACCCAATCAAAGGCGCCCGAGGTCCCCACCGTCAAGCCATTCCAGGTCAATTCATCGCAGCCGACCAGCGCCTCGCTCGCCACCGCCTGCGGGTGCACGACCAACGTGTGCGCCGACGAATCGAGGCAGCCCAACTCGTCCAGCACCAAGGAAATCGCGAACGTGCCCGCTGAGTCCGGCGTCAGCAGCCACTCCCAATCGTCGAGCTGCGCGACCGGCAGCTCCCCGAAGTTCCACGACATCAGCGTCGAATCCGTGGTCTGCCCGGTAAAGGCCACCGCCACGTCGTCGCCCCAGCAGGCCTCAGACGCCACGTCGAAATCCGCCACCACATCCGCCGTGAAGCCGGAGAAATACCCGGCGAACCCCTCGTCTTCATTCTGACCAAACGCCCCGACCACCGCGCTGCCCGTGGACACGACCTGCACGTCCCCCGTGAGCCCTTCGATCTTGTAGGTCTCCCATTCGGGAGCGCCGGCCACTGTTTCCGCGCCTGACACCGGATTGCCGTTGACGAGCACCATTGACCCCGCCTCGGTCACGATGAAGATGCCGCCCTCGTACGATTGCGCTCCGATGTGGTTGATGTCCGGGATTTCGTTCACTTCGTGCGGCATGCCGCAGGTCAGCGGCGGGATGAAGTTCATGCCGGGTGTGGGGAGCGATGGGGAGCCGGCGAGGAATTGGTAGACATACGCCGGTTGCGACGTGGCGATGTGGAGGTTGCGGTGCCCGCTACCGCTGTAGAACGCGTTGGGGACCAGCCACCATTCGCCCGCGTTGAGCGTCGCATCCGGCGTGGCACTGCCGTTCATGAAGACCTCTGTGCCATCGGTGTGGGCGAGGACCAAACCCCGTTCCTGCTCGCCCAGCCCGTTCCCTTCAACCAACACAAAGGATTGCCCGGTGTATTCCACGGGCACGATTTGGTCCAACAATATATCTTGCCCAGGATTGAATGCAATGCTGCCCATCCAGTTGCCGACGTTCACCACAATCGGGGCGCTGCTTTCGATCAGCGCGCCGACCATGCCGGCGAGGTTGCCCATGTTGTTCGCGTACCCGGACACGACATAGCATTCACCCGCATTCAAGGCCACATTGAGGCTGTTGCTCGTGACGTTGGGCAGGCCGTTGAACACCACGAGCGGGTCGTAATCGCTGATGTTGACCTCGGTGCCATCTTCGGTGGCCATCAGGCCGAGAACGAAGGAGCGGCGGTCGTGTTGCTCGGGGATGGGCGCGGCCCCGAAGCGGAAGGTGGTGCCGAGCGCTTTCCGGCCTTTGCACGTCAGGTATTCCGCTTGGTAAAAGTCGCGGTAGCGGGCATTCGCGTAGAAGGGCTGCTCCGCCGTTAAGACCAAACCCCGGCCCACAATCACCCCATTCAGCTCCTCCTCCGGCACCATCAGCTCGCTCCCCGAAAGCTGCCCATCCCCCACAAAAACCGCCTGCGCATTCCCGTTGCTGATCGTAAAAGGCGATCCGCTCAACGGGTTCCCCTGCCCATCCACTACCGTCACCTCAAACGGTTCCGCCACCGGCGTCGACAAGTACACATAGTGATCTTCCACATCACCCGCCACCCGCGCGTGCATGGGCGGAATCCAATGAATGGTGTCCAATTGCGCCCCCGCGTGCACCGCAAAAACAAGTCCGACGCAACACAGAATGGTCCGAAAAGAGTTGCAATTGTACACGGGGAAATGTACGCATATTTCATGATAAATCGTGTGATGATACATTTCCGTGCCACAGCTGCTCAAGGCGCTGGCAAGGATGGAACTATTTTCCTTTCATCCGCAAAATGCCGCGAATCAGCGCTTGACGAATGCCTAGCAGCGTGCAACGCATCGGCTAGTTCATGGTGGCCGAGGGTGGGCCATTGGCAAGTGAACAACCAAACCCAATTCCATTTTGCCCGAAATGTTGCGCGCAGGATTGAAAGGTAATTGGGTCAAGTGGGGCTGGTTTTTGATGGAGCCTAGAAGCCAAAACCAAGCGGACAGCAAATTCGTAGCACTGAAGAATGACGATCATCGCCGAAAAAAACGACGCTCGATGGGCAGAATCGCCTAGCTATAGGCCAAAAATCGGCTTGCCGCAGTCCCTGGAACTGCACCCAAAAGAGGAGAGCCGGCGGTGGTGAGGGGGCCTTTGAAGGCCTGTCCCAAGTTCAAGACCCCTCCATGCTCCTCGCCCGTTCCGCGCAACTTACCGGCACGGCTCGTGAATTGTGGGAACGCTGTGTCGCGCAACCCGCCGTCATCCAAACCGTGGCCCGTCTTGAACAAGCGCAACGAATAGCTTAACCCCAACCGCCCTTGCCGTTGGCTTCAATTCTCGAATGCTTGAGTGGGCGGTTGGTCAGCGGAATGGCGTAAATGTCGACAGCTTTTCGCGAATGGACGTACATGGAGACATGTCAAAGGTCCCGAAGTAACCTTTGTGGGAAGGGCTCGGCGTCGGATTTGCGCACCTCTCTTTCGTACCTTTCCGCAGCAACACGAAGGTTTGGTGTTGTTTATTCGTTTATGCTCTTGGATTGAATCGAAAGAAGTCGCTTAGGTATGTCAAACTCAACGTTACACGATGAGCACGCGGGAAGTTTCTCAAGATATTATGAGGACTATCATCCCGGAGAAGAAATAGTACACAGCATTTCGAAGACGATCACGCAAGGAGAACACCAGTTGTTCACCTTGTTGACAATGAATCATCATCCGGTCCATATTTCGGAGGAATTTGCGAAAAAAAGTGAGTTCGGCAGGATACTAGTGAATGGAACTTATGTGTTCAGTCTCGTTGTCGGACTTACCGTTCCCGATTTAAGCTACAATGCAACAGCGAACCTTGGTTACAAATCTGTCGAGCATTGCGGACCTGTTTTCGAGGGAGATACCCTCCATGCCAAATCCGAAGTGCTCTCAAAAAGAGTAAGTGCCTCAAGGAAGGGTAGCGGCATTGTCTGCTTCAGAACAGAAGGATATGTAGGAGATAAGAAAGTCATCACCCTCAGCCGTTGCATCTTAATCCCACATAGAAATGCGTAGTCTACTTTTTGTGCCAGGTCATGTTCAGCGATTTTTTGATAAAAGCCTTTTGACTGAGGCTCATGCTGTAATTTTTGACTTGGAGGATGCGGTTCCATCGGATAAACGTACGTTGGCGCGGGAGAATCTTGTTGAAGCAGTGTCCCGTGATCGAGGGAGCAAGAAATTGGTGGTTCGAATCAATCCTTCGGACAGCGATGACTTTGCGAAAGATCTTGAAGCGTTAAAGAAAGGTCGCATCGATTTCATCATGCCGACAAAAGTGGTGGATGATGAGGAGTTGGTGAAGATTTGGGATGCCACAGAAATACCGCAAATACCACTGATTGAGACGGCCAAGGGGTTGAGGAACATTGACGCAATCTCGAGCCATGAATTTGTCGTTGCCCTTGCGCTGGGTGCTGAGGATTTGATGGATGATTTGCAAATCAGGGCAAGGGGGTATCAGCGCATGCTCAATCATGTTAAACTTGAAATGGCTTTAGCCTGTCGAGCAAGTGACAAGAGGTGCATCGATACGCCCTTTCTCGGGCTGGATGATTTGGAGGGGTATGCATCAAGTTGCCGGGATTCCTACGGGATTGGATTCGATGGGAGGTTGTGTATTCACCCATCCCAAATTGAGTTTACGAATCGGTACTATTATCCGTCGCTTGAAGAGCAGAGTTTTGCCATGGAAATCAATCAAAAATTAGCAGAGGCGGCTGATTCGGGTTATTCCGTAATCCGCTGGAAAGGGGAATTGGTCGGGCCGCCGATGATTAAGCGAGCAAAGTCCATCTTGAAAGCCATGAAAAATGATTGAAGTAGTCATTATTGGAGGGGAAGGCAATGGAGGTGTGGTGGCATCTGTGATTGAGGAGGGAAACTTGATGACAAATGAGGAGTTGAAAGTTGTCGGGTTTCTCAATGATGTTGAAAAGGAGGCTATAGGAGGTTATCCTGTGTTGGGGGGGATTCAAGACTGGGAAAAGCTTGGAGGCCATGTCAAGTTCATTTGGGCGATTCACACGATTGCTAGGAACTTGGGTATCCACCGCGCGAGGACAAAGGCGAGTATTCCGGAAGATCGATTCATTACAATAATCCACAAGGACACCTTTGTAGCTCCCACGGCCGAAATTGGGATTGGGGCTTTCATCATGCGCGGTTGCTATGTGGGGCCGCGCGCTAGGATTGGAAATCACTCGATGCTCATGGCCAATGTGAATTTTGGCCATGACTCTGCATGTGGACAATGCTGCCACTTCAGTGTTGGCGCGATTGTCAGCAGCTATGTAAAAATGGGCGACTATTCAGATGTCACATTGGGGGCAAGAGTCATCGAGAAAGTAACCGTGGGGAATTTTGCAGTTGTGGGAGCCTGTGCACTTGCAACGCGAGATGTCGGAGATGGGGAGGTTGTAGTGGGCATACCTGCCAAATTCAAGCGGCATATCGCGGATTGGCCACCCGTGGTGGAATAGTTTAATAATGAGCGGATGGCCGAGGCTTTGAATTGCTTTTTGTGACCAAACGGGGGCAGTGATTTCTTAGAAGAATTCCCGAATGGCCTTTGTGACGGCCTGAACTTCAGCCCCTGTCATTCCAGGCCAAATCGGCAAACTAACCACTTCCTCTGCCAATTGTTCTGCAATGGGAAAATCCCCTTTTCGGTGGCCTAATTCAACATAGCATTCCTGCAGATGCGGCGGCACGGGGTAGTGGATCAACGATCCAATTCCACGGTCTGCCAGGTGTTTCATCAGGGCGGCACGGTGGCGTGTGCGCACAACAAATTGGTGGTACACATGCGTAGCGCCTTCGGCAGTTTGCGGCAGAAAAAGGTCGCCAATTTCGTGCAATTCTGAATGGTAGTGTTGGGCGATTTTTTGCCGTTCTTGCGTCCATTGGGGCAGCAGGGCAAGCTTGACCCGTAACAAGGCCGCTTGCATCTCATCGAGTCGTTTGTTGAACCCAACCTCGCGGTTGTAATACTTCACGTCACTCCCGTAATTCCGAAGGCGTCGGATGGCATCGGAAATGTCGGGGTCATTGGTGCTCACCGCACCGGCGTCCCCTAGTGCGCCGAGGTTTTTACCCGGGTAAAAGCTGGTGGCGTTTGCGTGGCCCCAACTCCCCGTGCGCTTTCCATTCCATTCGGCACCATGCGCTTGAGCGTTGTCCTCAATGACCCAAATGCCGCGGTTGTTCGCCCATTCCATGAGCCTTTCCATGTTCACTGCCTGCCCATAAAGGTGAACGGGTATGATGGCGCGAGTTTTCTCCGTCCTTGCGGATTCAAGCAGATCCAACCTGTCCAGGTCAAGCAGGGACGTTTCCATGTTGGGCTCAACGAATACGGGCTTTGCACCCACATGGGTAGCAGCAAGCGCTGTAGCAATGTAGGTGTTGGATGGTACAAGCACTTCATCTCCGGCGCCTATGCCCAACGCGCGCAAACTGAGTTCTAAGCCATCAAGGCCGTTGCTAACTCCCACCGAGTGCTCAACGGCAAGGTATTTCGCCCACGCGTCCTCAAACGCTTCCACTTCTCGGCCGTTGATAAACCATCCGGAGTCGATGACGCGAGCGGTTGCTTCGACCAGGTCATTGCGTATTGCGGCATGCATCCGGTTGAACGAGAGGAAGGGCACTTTCATGGACGGAAGGTTTGCTGGCTTTTCCATGTTTTGAATTCAGTGTAATCGCGGAGATAATCGCATTCCTCGTACTCATGCGATGCGAGAACCAAGCATATCGCCCCTCCCGAAAAATTCAGCTCTGAAGCCCAAATGCCTGGGGGGATATGAAGTCCTTCATTGGGTTTGTTCAGCTCAATTTGAGCGGTGTGTTCACCATCGTCAATGAAAACGGAAAATGCTCCGGAGGCGGCGACGAGTAGTTGATGGCAAGCCTTATGGGCATGTGCGCCTCGGCTTTGCCCTGACGGAATGTCATAGATGTAGAAAACGCGTTTTGCTTCAAAGGGCTCATGACGCGCTGTGCCCGCAATCACCAAATCTCCTACAACAGTTTTATGCTGTTCCAAAGAAATGACTTTGCAATCGCTGATTGTGGTTGGAAGGCTCATTCAGGAAAGCAGATTCGTTTGTATGCTTCGAACTCATAGATGTAATCTTCCGAATCAAAGTCGAAGTTGGAAAGGTGCAGTCCCATCCCATTGGTGCTAAACCCTTCCATCCAACGCCAAGTCAAGGGTGGAAGTAGCAACCCCTTGTCCCCTCGGTCCAATCGATAACTTCTGGTGCGGCCATCAGGGGATTTGACGACCACTTCGAAAGCGCCATTGAGCGCAATGATCAATTCAGATTGTTGCTTGTACGCGTGCCCGCCCCTTCTTGCGCCACCCGGGACATTGTAGGTCCAGAAAACCCGCTTTGGGGTGAAAGGCAGCCCAGCCCCATTCTGCAGAAAGGTGAGGTTCCCTCGGTCGTCTGCAATTTTGGGCAAGTCGATTAAGTTAACTTGGGATCTCATGAGAAGGGCAGGTGCGATTATTTCGTTGTGGTTTCTTGCGGAAAAGAGCCGTAAGGTGCAGCCTTGATAATAGCGCACTCTTCTGGTCAATCCATCAAAGCGAATGCTGAGGGGTACTGATGGAGCTCTATTCTACAGGCACAATGTTTTCTCGAATTTGCACAAGGACTTTCGTCCCACGAAGGTTTCAGAATCATACATGAGAAAAATCTCCTGTAAGTGCAACGCTACAAGTTACGACCAAAGCAGTGAGTAGGGCAAAATCTTCAAGGATGAAGGTACCGTCCAACATAACGCTGCAGGCATTGAGCAAATATCCTGGAGGGGTTGTTCCATGAATGTGAAGGTCGATGTGGTGACGACCTAGCAGGAAGATCAAAAACCAAAACACGAAAACGTATTAATATACAGTTAATCAATGATTTAGGTTGTTCAATGCGTCCTTGAGGGTAGGGAATTTGTCCAGTTCAATGCCTGCCATTTTATAACGTTCGGCATCCTCAGCAATCAGTGTCAACACTGCTTTCTCGAGGTCGGGAGTCCACTCCAATTGTTCAGCGTCAACTGTTCCTACCCCAAACCGAAGTCGGTACACAACTTCAAGGAGTAGAAAATGGCGCATTCGCGTATAGGCTCCGATCAACTTCACAGGAAGGGTTCGCAAGGACATAGGCGATCGCTTCCGATTGCTAGGCCTTGCAGATGCTGTGCTGTTTGCCTGAATCGAATCAAGGTTCAAGTCCATGCGGGGCAATCCGAGGGTTTCCCTGACTTCTTCTAACACCGCTGATTGATCATTCGTGAAATCACTGAAGTAAATGAGGTGGACTCGGTGAAACAATTTGCGGGCGTGCAGGATGGCTTCTGAATAGTTGCTGCTTGTCCTGATGAAATTGAGCATGTTACCGCTCGGGGAGTAATGCGCTTTCTTAGGAGTCAATTTTAGTTGAACGCTAAACGGCATTACACGGGTCTCAACTTTGCGAATCCAATTGATGTGACTGTTCAGCCGATCCAGGGGGTCGCGAAGGATATAGAGCACTGTAGCGTCGGGATTTTCTTTTGCAATGCGCGTCAAGCCGTCGTGAAAGACTGAATAACCCGTTGACGCATCGAGCAACAACGTGCCGGATTGTTTTTTACGCCGTTGGTATGCTTTGATTTCTGCCGGAGGTGCGTGTTGAAGTTGCCAATGCAAGTAGGTATGAGGTTCTTTTTTATCCGGGATGTGATAATCGATTTCCGGAAAGCGAACGAGTTGTTCAGCGAGGGTTGAGGTCGCACTTTTCCCAAACCCTGCTAGTACGATATCGGGTGGCGTTTTCATGATGGGACTAGCCCTTGAAGATTACTGAATGAACCAAGGAGTTGACCACTTGAAAAGGATTCTCATAACAGTGGCCCATGAGAAACCATGGATTTCACGCTGATGTACCCGCAAAGTAAGGACAGATGGTTAAATCGAATCAGTCATCTTCGTAGCCTCCTCCCCCCCAGTTATTCACACGGCGTGTCGTACTGCCCGAGGAAGAGCAGGAGGTCGTTCGAGTTGATGTAGTTGTTGCCGTCGCCGTCCCACATGCAGCCGCCGTCGCCCGAGCCGGCCGGGAACGTGCAGGTGCCGTCGTCGCGGGTGGCGTTGAGGTCGTAGTTCGTGGCTTCGGCGTAGGTGCAGCCGTAGCAGCTGTAGTCGCACAGGGTCATCGCGGTGGCGAGCGGCTCGTAGTTGCACGCGCTCGGTTCCATGCAGCCGGCGATGGTGCATGAACCGTCGTCCACCGTGGCTTGCGGGTTGAAGTTGGCGGCCCAAAAATACGTGCAGCCCGCCACGGCCGGCACCTCCTCGAGGTCCTCAACGACCAGGGCCTTCATGTACGAGAAGCCCGGTGCCGGGAAGGTGGAACCGAAGAGCTCGATGTAGTAGGTGCCGTGGACGGTGATGGGATAGGTGCCTGGCGAATTGATTTGGCCTGAAAGCTCCAAGCACCAGGCGCCATCCACCGGCACGGCCTCCGCAAAGTTCGCCGTCGCCACCACGCCCTCCGGCAAGCCCGAAATCGACTCCGGCAAGAACGCCGTCACCGGCAAGGCATAATCCGCCGTGGGCGGCGTCACCGTGCTCGGCAACTGCAACACCCACTCCTCGCTGAACGGCATGGCCGTGGCCACCGAAGCATACCCCACGGGGTAAAGCCCTTCGGCCTCCGCCGGCCAGTCGCTCGCCCCGATGGCGCTGCAGCCCGCAAACGGAATGACCGCGTGCGTGCTAGCCGAACAGCCCAGCGCATTCGTGATGGTCAGCACCACCGTTCCCGCTTCGAGGCCCGTGAGCGTCGCCTCGGTTCCGAGCAGGTTGCCCGCCACATCCGTCCAGGCCAAATCAAAACTCGGATCCACCAACGCCGTCGCCACCCCATCCGCATAGCCCTCCGGTGCCGACACCACGACCTCGGGCGCATCCAACGGCTCCGGCCACGAAATGACCGTCACCGCCTCGGCCTCGCAACCGTTCGCATCCACGGCAGCCAGGGTGTAGGTCCCCGGGTTCAAGTTGATCAACTCCGCCGTGCCAGAGAACTGGCCCCAAACCGATCCGTTGACCACCAAATCGAAGGGGGTCGTGCCGCCGTTCAGCGTGGCCTGCACCATGCCCGTGGCATCGCCATCGCACACCGGATCGGTGCTCGAGACGGACCATTGCAACGGGTCCGGTTGGCCCACCGTCACTTCGAAGTCGACAGCGCACCCGGCGCTCCGGGACAGGGTGAAGTCATACGTGCCCGCCGCGAGGCCCGTCACGCCGGCTTCGGTCCAGCCGACCGTTTCCATGCCCGAAATGATGTCCCAGTCGGTGTCTGCACCGGGGAATTGGACGGCGCCATCGGCGAAACCGGCGCAGGAAGCATCGGTGACTTGGAAGGAGATTTGGCCCAATTCCAGGTCCACGTCCATTACCCACGACACCGTGTCAGAACAGCCGTTCGCGGTCACCACAGCGCTGTGCGGCCCCTCGGTCAAGCCGGTCACCACGCCATCGGTGTCGACGGCTGCGCTGGCCCCGCCTTCGAGCCATTCCACGGCGTCCGGGGCATTGCCGTTGAGCGCGAGGACCGCTTGGCCGCTCGCCACATCGATGCACGACGGATTCGCCACGATGTCCACGGTCGCCTCCGAAATGCCGATCACTTCGACCTCCACGTCCTCGCTGCACCCCAGCGCGTCGGTGATGTTTACCACGTGGGTGCCCGCGGGCACGAAGGCGAAGGCCCCGTGGGTGTTCGTGATGTCTTCGTAATGGTAGGTGTAGGGCGCTGTGCCGCCGGAAGCGAGAACCGTCAGCGCGCCTCCGGCCCCGCCGCAGAGGGCTTGGACCGAGGTGGCTTCCAACCCGAAAGGTTCGGGCGAGCCCACTTCGAAGGCCACCGTGTCCACGCAGCCCAAACCGTCCATCGCCACCACTTCATGCGCTCCCGTGCTCAGGTTGTTGAAGCTCGCCAGGAGCTGGGAGGGGAGGGCACCGTCGAGTCCGTACATGACTTGGAGCTGTTGGCCAGTGGCCGTCAGGATGACCGATCCGTCGTCGCCGCCCGGGCACGTGGCGTCGGTCACGCTGGCGGCGATGCTGAGCGTGCACGGGTAGGTGCACGAACCGTTGTCCACGGTTGCTTCCGGGTCGTAATTGATGGCGGCTTCGTCGGTGCAGCCGGGAACGGATGCCGCTGAGTTGGTGAAGACGGCGTCCTCGAAAATCTGTTCATTGGCCGAAGTGCCTTCGACGAAAATCTGCAGGTTAAACACCCCGGTGAAGGTGCCGGTGGTGGTGAGTTGGCCGAGCAGCACCTTGAGGTCCTCGCCTGCGACCGCGTGGGGGTCGTCGGTGGTGAAGTAGCTGCCGCCGATGGCGTCACCGAGGTCGATTTGGCCTGTGGAGTTGAAGGCGGCGAGTTGCTCCGTCAGTCCGACTGCGGTGAGGTTGCTTTGGGGCGCGTCGCCCGGGGCATAACCGATGGTGAACCAACTGTCATACGCCGCTTCGAAAAAGAAGCCGAACAGGGCCGGGTTCACATCCATGGCGAAGTCCCCACCGAACATCGCATTGAAAAAACCGTCCGATGAGGTCAAGGTCAGGGGCGCACTGGCGTCGCCGAAAACGGCCGAAACCTTGTCCGTTGGGTTGAGGAACTCGGCGTAGAACCGGTAGGTCTTGTGGCCGGCGAGGCCTTCGATGCCCGTGGTGTCGTGGTCGGCGATGGCCTCGACGGTGATGCCTGTCATTTGGCCCCAAACGCTTGATGCGCTGGACAAAAGTGCCAAAACGAAAATCGAAAGCACGCGGCAGAGGCCGCGCAGGTGGGTGCAACAGGACATGGTGTGGTGTGGTTGGTTAAGCCTTCCGCTGAAGGAGGGTCTAAAATAGTCAATAAGCGGCAAATATCAACGTTTCGTGTCGCTGATGTGCCGAATAGTCGGCATGTCGCTTCAGCCGATGTGGGCCCGCAACCCCAGGTGCAATCCCCCCGCAGCCGCCCGGCCATCGGGCGCCGCCACCGGCACGTCCGGCGCCACCCAAACCACCCACCGGCGCTTCCAGGCCACGTGCAACAGCGGGGTCAAATGGCCCGTGGTGCGGTAAGTCAGCCCGCCACTGACGACGGTTGCTGCGCGGGCTCCGGTGAAATAGCTGTCCTCGCCGAAGGTCCAGGCCCCCGCCGCCCCGATGGTCAGCAGCCGTGCGCCGCCTTGCACCTCGATTTCGGCCCAGCCCTTCGCTTCGACGTTGTCGGTCGCGGCCCAGTGGGTGGTGCCCAACACGGAATGCCGGATGGTGTAGGGGTCGCTCGATTCCGCGAGCAGGCTTTGGTTGGCCGGCACGTGCAGCCATCGGTACGAAACGGCTGCCCGCGGTGCCACCGCCCCGAGCTCGAAGCCCCCCTCGAAATAGGAGCGGCTGTCGGCATACGCTGTTTCACCCGAAGCCGCACTCGCTGGATCGACCGGATTCGCCAGGTATTGGCTGTCCCAAATCCCTTGCGCGCCCCAACGCCGCGCACCCCGCCCTGCATGAAGGGCGAGCCGCACCCCCCACGTGGGCGAGAGCTGGACGGAGCGGGCAAGGGCGGCCGTGAGCCGCGTCCGCTGCAGCACACCGGCCTCGTCGTGGTCTTCAAATTGGCCCACCACCGTCCATTCGCCCCGCCCCGCGCCCCGCCGGGTGCCTGAGCCTTTGTTGAGCAAATTGCTCAGCCCCGCATCGGTGAGGGTCCAACTCCCCGCGATCCTGTTCGTCACACACACCGCACCGCTCAGGAGCGTCGTTGAAGCATATTGCACGTCGACCAGCCCCACGGACTGCCGGTTCCACTTGCCAGCTACCGGCCGGTGCGTCCATTGCGTGGTCCCCGCGCCGAGCCGCCCGGGCAAGTGGTAGCTTGGGGCGTCTTGGGCGGCGGCCGTGGCGAAAGCCAGGAGGCAGAGGGCGTTAACGAACCAGCGTAACATGGCGTTGCGTTGAGACGGCGGTGCCGTCGGTGAAGGTCATGTCGAGCTGAACCACGTACACCCCGGTCGGAGCGGGGGTGCCGCGGTGGGTGCCGTCCCAGCCGGGTTGGGGGGCGTTGAGGTCGGCGACGAGCTCGCCCCAGCGGTTGATCACCCGCATCCGGAAGGCCGACATCGGATGGGCGCGCACGCCCAAGAATTCGTTGAGCCCGTCGCCGTTGGGCGAGAACTGATCGGCCAGGAACCACTGCATCGGCGCCAGGACGCACACGGTTCCCGAGGTGCTGACGGCGCAATCGCCGCCGATGCTGGCCGTGAGTTGGACGAGCACGTCGCCGGGAGCGTCGGGTTGCCAGGTGGCGGTGGGACCTTGGGTTTGGGCCAACACCTCGCCCGTCCCCGGCTCCCGGAACCACCACTCCACGGTCGTCGCGCCGCCTCCTTCGTTCACCAGGGCGACTGGCAGCGCCGACCACTCCACGCATTCCTCCGGCCACGCCACCTCCGCTGTCACTTCGGGGTACGCGGGCACGGTGTACATGCCGGTTCCTGCGCATCCTTCTGCCGGCCACTCAAGCGCCCACGCCACGGTCGTCCCTGCCGCCGCTTCCAGCGCCCACCACGTGGTGTCCGCATTCATGTCGTCCGGCGCCACGGCCGTGCTATCCCACGTCAACTCCCACGGCGCCCCCGGCAGGATCCACGCCTCCACGGCCGCCACCCCGTCGAAGCAAGCCGTGTCGGGCGTGCTCAATTGCAGGGCTTCGGGCACGACCACGCCCACAAAGACCGAGTCGCTGACCGGCACGCTGCAGCCGTCGCTGATTTCAGCCACCCACCACTGGCTCGAATCGGGTACCCACGGCAACGCCGCCGTCAGGTCCCAGCTGTAGTCTGCGGCGAGGCCACCGGAGGCGAAGTAGGTGATGCCGGCGGTGTCGCCGCCGCAGATGAGCGGGTCGGTGAGGGCGAGGGTGAGGGCGAGCGGTTCGGGGACCGTCACGGTGAAGGCCGTGTCACTCGCGCAGGACGTGCCTTGCCAGGAGGCGGCCACGGCATAGGTTCCGGGGGCGAGCGTGTCGGCGGAGACACCCGACGAGGGGAGGCCCTCCCAGGTCCAGGCGGTGCCGGTGGCGGGGGACCAATCGGGGGCGAAGGTGACGCCGGCGCAGAGGGTGTCGGGGGCGCTGCCGGGCGTGACGGGTTGCCAGGGCTCGACTTGGGCGAGGGCGGACGTGATGCAGCCGCCGGGCGCGGTGTAGCTGATCGCGCCGGTGGGGGAGGCGTCGGCGGGGGTGAACCAGCCGGAAACGGGGTTGACGCCCGCGCCCTGCCAGCTGCCGCCCGGAGGGAGGTCGGAGGGGGCGAGGGAGAAGGGGGCGTCGGTGTTGCAGGCGCTCACGGCGGGCAGTTCGATGGCTCCGGGCCAAATCCCGACCGGGATCGCCACCGCGCACCCCCCCACCGTGTAAGTCACGACATGCTCGCCGAGCGGCACTTGGGCCGGGTCGAGCGCGGCGGCGCACCCGCTCGTGAGGCCGGCACCGCCCCACGAAGCCGACCACTCCCCACAGGGCGGGGTGGCCTCAAGCGCCGTCGGGCTCGCCGCGGCGCAGGTGGCGAGGCTGTCCAAGGCGGTGGTCGGGAAGGAGTTGGTGATGGCGGTCGTGGCCGTGCAGCCGTTGGGAGCGGTGTAGGTCAGGGTGACCGAGCCCGCGCTCGACGGGTCGAAGAGGCCGCCGGGGCTCACGCCCGGACCGCTCCACGTGCCGCCCGGCGGGGTGGCGCCCGCGAGTTGCACGGGCGTGCCGGCGGGGCAAGCCGTCGTGTCGGGGGCCGGGCCGATGGGCAGGATGGTCGCCTCGGCGGGCTGGGTGCACCCCGTCAGCACGCAGTTCCAAGTGGCGGTGCCGGAGGGCACCTCGGCCGGATCGAAGGCCGTGGCCGTGGAGTTCAGCCCCGGCCCGGTCCAAACCCCCGCTTCCGCCACATCGGGCAGCAGCACCGGGTCGCCGTTCGCGCAGTGTTCGCCGAGCGGCAGGGCAGGGAGGGTCAAGATGACCTCAAGCGTGGCCGTGTCCGAGCAACCTTGCCCGCTGAGGACGAGGTCGAAGGTGCCGGCGATGTTGGGGGAAATCGTGCCGGTGGGGGAGATGTTTTGGCCTGACCAAACCGCGTCCACCCCCACCACCGTGCCCTCCGCCTCGAACGCCGGCGCGCCCAGACACGTCGCATACGGCCCGCCCGCATCCACCACCGCCACCTGCACCGCCGTGTCCAGCGTGCACCCCAGCTCCGTCGTGTACGTCATCGCCGCCGCCCCCCCATCCGCCGCCGCCGCTTCGGCATCCAGGAACCACGCACCATCCACCCATTCCACCGTGCCTTCCCACGTTCCACCGCTTGGCACCGCCTCCAACGGCACCGCCGCACCCCCCGCGCAGAGCGCCTCCGGCAGCGCCGACTCCAAGCTCACCACCTCCTCGCTCACGCTCCAGCTGAACGACGTGACCGCTCCGCTCGTCGCTTCGGTCACCACGAGGAACACATCGGCCGCCCCACACACCACGATCCCAGCTGAGTCGGGCGTGTCCACTACGGTTCCGCCTCCGGTTTGGGTCCACACCCACGACACGTCGAAGCAGCCCGTCGGCGCCCACCACAGTGTATCGCACGCCCCCTCGCACACCGCCTCCACCGGGTCGATCCAATCCCCCGCCACCGGACACCCCAGCGCCTCCGCCGAACCCGCCACCGAAAACACGTGCACCGAATCGCAGGCGTCCACCAACCCCAGTCCCCAGTTCACCTCCCAGCTGCAATTCGCCTCCAACGCTCCTTCCGCAAACGGCACGAAAATCCCCGTCGCACTGTCCCCATCACAAACGACCTCGGGCGTCCCGAGTGCCACTCCACCGGCCA
This sequence comes from Flavobacteriales bacterium, assembly GCA_023264155.1. GTDB lineage: Bacteria > Bacteroidota > Bacteroidia > Flavobacteriales_D > Sanyastnellaceae > JALQTD01. Next base: position 20,336 of record JALQTD010000025.1, read on the forward strand.
CCGCCAC
>JALQTD010000260.1 GCA_023264155.1 Flavobacteriales bacterium
GCCTCCGTACAGGATTTGGTTGAACAGGAGCCGGGCGAGTCCTTCGCGGAGGTCGGCTTCGAGTTGCAGGGCGTCGCCGGTGCTGTAGACGAACAGCTTGGAGCCGATGAGGGTGGCGGTGCCGCCGATGTTGCTGGCATCCGTGATTTGGCTGCCGATGTTCGATTGCCGGAACGCTTGGTGGTCGGTATAGACGACGACCTGAATGGGGCCTTCGAGGGTGCGGTCGAACAGCTGCTCGATGCGTTCGCGCGCGGCGGGCAAGATTTGGCCTACCTGCTGCGCCAAATCCTGGCCGCCCGGATAGAAGTACACGTCGAAGGTCTCCATCGGGTGGTGCATCCAGAAGAAATCCTGGTACTGCACGCGGTTCTTCCCGAAGGTCACGTTCGTCCCATCGTAAAACTGGGCCGCGGCCATGCCGCTCAGCGCGCAAGCGGCGGCGAGCCAAGTCGTTCGAAGCACGTGAAAGAGGCGGGTGCGCATGGGATTCCCGAAAATTACAAAACCGCGGCCGGTGGGAAGCCGTTGCTTGCGAAATTTGGCGGATGGAATGCATGCATTGGACGTTTGGGCCGTTTCAGGAGAATACGTGGGTCGTGCGCTCAGCCGATGGGCGGGGTGTGGTGGTGGATCCCGGGATGTCGTCGCGCGCGGAGCAGGAGCGGTTTGAGCGGGACTTGGAGGCGGCCGGCGTGACGTTGGAGGCCTGCTACTTGACGCACGCCCACCTCGATCACGTGGCGGGGGCTGCGTTCATCGCCGAACGGTTCGGGTGCGTGCCGCAGGTGGCGGAGGCGGATGTGCCAACTTACCAGCAGGCGCCGCTGGCCGGGCGGGTGTACGGGTTCGAAATCGCCGAACTGCCCGACCCGCAGTTGCGCCCGTGGTCCGGGCGGGACGCCATCACGTGGTGCGGTGAGCCGATTGAGGTGCGCTTTGCGCCGGGCCATGCGCCGGGCCATGTCGTGTTCGTTTCGCACGCGGAAGGCTGGGTCATTGCCGGCGATGTGCTGTTCCGGGAAAGCGTGGGCCGCACGGATTTGCCGGGCGGCGATGCCGCGGCGTTGGCGGCATCCATTGAGCGCGAACTGTTCGATTTGCCCGATGGGTGTGCGGTGCATTGCGGCCACGGGCCGTCGACGACCATCGGCCACGAAAAGGCACACAATCCCTTCGTCAACGCGGCCCGCACGGGCATGATGCAGCGCTGATCAGGACTTTTTCAGCTTGAATCGGAACGTGGTGCCTTGGTCGACAGCAGACCGCACTTCAATCTTCCCGTTGTGCGCTTCCACAATGTGCTTGACGATGGCGAGGCCCAAACCCGATCCCCCCGCCGCACGCGACCGGCTGGCATCCACCCGATAGAACCGTTCAAAAATCCGGGGCAAGCTGGCTTCGGGAATCCCGATGCCGTTGTCTTCCACTTCCACGGCAACCGTGGTGTCCTCCTCGCGGATGCGCACGGTGGTAAGGCCTTGCGGGTTGCCGTAAGAGATGGAATTTCCGATGAGGTTCGTGAGCACCTGCCCGATCCGCTTTTCGTCGCCGAGTGCGAACAGCTGCCGGGCGCCATCGGTGTCGAGCTTCAAGGTGATGGTGGACCGCTTCGCCTTCGGGTCGAGCGTGTCGATGATTTCATCCGCGAGGGCGACCAAATCAAACCGCTCCATCTTGAGTTCCAGCACGCTGCTTTCGATCTTTGAAATGGCGTCGAGGTCGTCGATCAGTCCCGTCATGCGGTCGATGTTGCGCACAGCTTTGTACAAGAACTTGCGCGCGAATTCGGGGTCGTCGATGGCGCCTTCGTGCAGCGTGTAAACGGCGCCCTGTATGCTCTGAACGGGCGTGCGCAATTCATGCGCGAGGTTGCCGATGAACTCTTTTCGGAAGTCCCCGATTTGCTTCCACTTGCTGACCTCTGAGCTCTGGACATTGGACCAGGTTTTGGCCAAAGCCCGCAGCGTCCCCGGCCAATCATCCCCCATGTGCAAGCCGTTCCCACGGCCCTTCACCGGTTGCATCCGGTCGATCGCATCCAAGGTGTCTTTGAGCGGGC
>JALQTD010000261.1 GCA_023264155.1 Flavobacteriales bacterium
CGTGAACCCCTGCCCCACCTTCTCCACCGCTTGGGCGAGCATGGCTTCTGCCGTGTCCATCCAAATCAGCCCATTGATGGGCAGCGCGGATTCACCCGCGACGAATGGGCCGTCGAACAGCACATGCACGCCCGGAGTGAGCAGGTCGATCAGGGCCGTTTCGACGGCGAAGCGCACGGCCGGCATCGTATCGGGGATGCCATCGGGGTCCAAGGTACCCGAGTCGGCAATGGCCTGCAGCGCGCGAGCGGCGCGCAGCGGATGCTCCGGACTGAGCCCCGGTATGAGGGAACATTCCCCGACGCCGACCCGCCCCTCGGGGTGGCGCGCTTCGAGGAACCACGTGGGCTTCGAAGTCAGCGTGTCGCGCGAGGTGCGCGCCGGTGTGCGGAACTGCAAGGGGTGGTCGGTCACCCGGATGTCGAGCCCTTGCATCATGAGGTCGGGATTTGGATGGCAGCGAGAAACAGGAAAAACGCGACAACGGCGGTGGACAGCGCGATGCGCTTCAATTCGGGGTCAAGTCGCAGGGGATCTGTGGTTTGGGCCACTTCCACCACGTGCTTCACATGGACCAAACCGATGAGCGCAATCCACATCATGCCCCGCCACTGCCCCGATTCCACCCCCAACGTGAAGGCCAGCAACGCGGTCCAGCCCGCCACCAGGAGCGCCGCGTGGTAGCCCTTCGCCTTCGCAAAACCCATGCGCGTCACCAGCGTGTGCTTGCCCGCTGCAGCATCCCGCTCGTGGTCCCGCATGTTGTTCAAATTCAAGACGGCCACGCTCATCGCGCCCGTGAACGTCCCCGGCAGCAGCCACGACCAAGCCCACGTTCCGCTGACCAAGAACGCCGTGCCCGCGACGCCGACCCACCCGAAGAACACCATCACCGCCAAATCGCCCAGCCCGCGGTAACCATACGGGTTCCTGCCCGCCGTGTACTTGTACGCCGCACCGATGCCCGCGATGCCCGCCGCGATCACGGCCACCGCCGGCACGAACAAGCCCTTTCCCCGGAGCGCCCACCAAACCGTGGCGATGCCGGACAAGAGCGCTGCCACGGCGAGGACGTAAACCGCGCGTTTCATCGCAGCGCGGGGGATGCGCCCCGAGGCCACCGCCCGGTCGGCCCGCTCCGGGCCATCCGCCCCGTTCTCCGCATCGCCGAGGTCGTTGGCGTAGTTCGACAAGATTTGGAGCAGGAGCACCGTGGCCAGGGCGCCGGCAAATACTTCGAAGAAGTGCCCGGTGTCGGCCGTGGGATCGAAGCCCACTGCTGCGCCCATCATAACGCAGGCACTGGCGAGGGGCAAGGTCCGCAGCCGCGCGGCTTGTATCCAATCGTTCATTTGGCCTCAAAGTTACGCGGCGGCGCAGCCATCAGCGCCTGAAACATGCGGTGACTCGCCTCCGGATCTGTCTCGAGGACCAAAACCCGCACGCCCTCCCCCGCCAGCAACCACCGCATCCCCTGCTCGGCCTCCTCCAGCCCGACGGCCCGCCGGCAATCCGCCCCCACACTCAGCGCCGCCTGCTCCACATCCCGCCGCCCCCCTGAACGGCGCGTCCGGCACGCCCCCCCTTCGAAATACCGCTCCAACAACCCCGACCGCTCCGGCCCGTCGAGCCACCGAAAAATCTCGCCGCCTCCATTGTCGACCACCACCACCCGCAGGTTCCGCGGCTCCGGGTCCGTCCACAACCCGTTCAAATCGTACAAAAAAGCCAGGTCCCCCGTGACGAGCACGACCGGCTCCGCCGGATGCGCCAATGCCTCGCCCACCGCCGTGGACGTGCAGCCATCGATGCCGGCCACTCCACGGTTTGCGTGCACCCGCCGGGCCCGCCAATCGCACCACTGTGCGTAGCGTGCTCCCGTGCTGTTCGCCACGTGAACCGCCGCCCGAACCGGAACGCTCGCCGCCACCAACTGCCAGGCCTTCCAATCGGTGAAGGCCTCGAACGGCTTGGGCGTTTCAAAACGCCAAACCGGCGCCACAGCGCGATGCTGCCTTGCCCAAGCCTCAATGACCTCAGCCGGGCGTTCCGTCGGCA
>JALQTD010000262.1 GCA_023264155.1 Flavobacteriales bacterium
CGACGGGTGCGTGGCGCCGAAGTACCGGCCGCCGAATGAGCCGGACACGGTGTTGGTGCTCGGGCGGGGGGTGGAGCTGCGGTGCAAGGTCCGGGATGCTGCGGCGTGGGGCGGGGTCCGGATTGAGGGGCGGGAGTGGGCCGAGGAGGCGATGGGGCGGGGGTGGCCGGCCACGGAGGTGGTGGGCGTGCAGCGCGACGTGGTGGGTTTGGCCCAAATCCACTTGCCGGATTCCGCGCGCCACCGCCCTCATCGCATCCAATTCCCCCTTCCCGACGGCGTCCAAATCCGCCGCGGCGAGCTCATGATTCCCACGCCCGATGGCCTCGTCGCAACCGACGTCCGGCTGCGCCTCAAGGCCGACAACGGCACCACCTTCGCCCAGTTCGAGGCGCCGCATTCCGGCCCGTTCGCCATCGTAGCGCCCGCCGCCCGCGCCGCCGAGGAAGGCCTCGTCGAAGTCCTGGCCCCGGACGGCTGGATCTTCGAACACGTGGCCTGGCGGTCGCCCGCGACGTGGCATACCGTGACTTTGGGCGAGTCCCCGTTCCGCGCCCGCTTCCCCGCCGAGGCCGTGTCCGAAGCGCATGCCTACCAATTCCGGATCCGCAGCCCCGAGGGGCAGGTCCTCGAGCTGCCGTGGGGCGCTTGGGCGGAGCTGCCATGGGCGGTCCGTCCCCTCCCGCTGATCCAGCGGCCCGGCCAATTCGATGCCGAGCTGCTCCTGTTAAACCCCCAAACCCCGAGCCTATGTCGTTTGCCTGGTTGATCCTTTCCCCCTGGGTGTGTGCCCCCGGCGACACCTTGCCCGAGCCCGCGCGGCTCACGCTGCTGCCCTTCGAGGCCGTGGCCGATTCGTTGAATACGTACGATGAGGACGGCTTGGCCATGAGCTGGGTGGCCGGGGTGCAGGTCGCAGGGCTTGCTGAGAACGGGGCGCTGGCCGTGACGCTGCCGGCCGAGCCGGGCGTGGACCGCCGGGACATGCGCTGCCTGAAGTGGAACGTGGCCACCCGCCGTTGGGACGAGGTGACGGGCGTCCGGGTGCGGGCGAGCGGCGCACGGGAGTTGGGGGCGGTTGAGGTCGAGCTCGCGGCGCAGGACGGGCTGTACGGCGTGTTCACCGAGCGCAGGGATGGTGGGGCGCATGGGCTGGTGTTCCGGGATTTGGGGCCCGGGGTGACGGAACCGGAGTGGCGGGTGGTGCAGCCGCATGCGCGGGTGGTGCTGGAGGGGCGGGGCGAGCGGGTTTTGGCCTTGGAAGAGCTGCCGCCCGACACCCGGCTCACGGTCCAATACCGCGCCCTCAGCGGCCTGCAGCGCCACGAAGCCACACTCTGGCACTGGTGCGGACACGGCAATCGCCGGCTCGACAAAGGCCAGTACGACCTCGAAATTTCCTTCCATCCTGACGTTTTACTCAACCTTCCTCACCATGACTAACCCCCTTGTAATCTGCGCGTTACTCGCGCTCCCCGTGGCCGCCGCCGCCCAGGAGTTCAACACGATTCCCTTCGATGACGCGGTCGAGAAGGGCATCATCACCTTCGAAGCGACGAAGAGCTTTGCCCGCAACGGCGTGGAGCTGGTCGTGACGAATGAGTCGGGCCAAATCCTGACCTTGCACATCCCCGCAGGCCAAATCTTTTTCGCCGACGCCAACCTGCAACCCCAAGTCGTGACCCGCTCGAAGGACCTGGTCCTCGCTCCAGATGAGCGCTACCGCTTCGGCCTGAACGCCCGCTGCGGCAACGCCCACGTTCCCGCTGCCGAGCCGGGCACGCCCTTCGAGCTCGCCGGTTCGCTCCCGCCCGAAGGCTCCGCCATCCTCGACGCCCTCGAAGCCGAAAACCTCGATGGCCTCAGCATTGTCCAAAACATCGTTTGGATGTTCACCAACGACCGGCCCCTCGCCGATCTCCACCCAGGCGAATTGGATGCGAAGACCTACCGGTTTGTCCTCGATGCCGTGAAGTCGGAGCTCGGCAGCAAGGTGCCGGACCCGGGCTACCGCGTGGCGTACGAGGAGCTCGACGGGGGACAGCGCTTCTCCGGCA
>JALQTD010000263.1 GCA_023264155.1 Flavobacteriales bacterium
ATAGGTGGGTGGAAATCAACCGTTTGCCAAACCAAGAACCGCTCGCTTCGTCTCCCAAGATGTAGGCCAACGCCGGAACTTCCTCGCTGACCGTTTCGCCATCGAAATAACACGAGTTCGACCCGGTGCCGATGATGCACGTGATCGCCGGTTCTCCCGAATAGGTGCTGAACGCCGCCCCCTCGAGGTCGTGCCCGACATGCACCTTCGCAGATTTGAACACGCGTTCCAACCCCTCGCGGATGATGGCGCACAGCGCCTCGCTGCTGCTGCCCGCACCGTAGAAGAACACAAACGCCACTTCGTCCGCCAATTCAACCGCCTTGGGGGCCGAAAGCATCTTCTCCTCCACCAAATCAGCATTGTGGAAGTACGGGTTGAACCCCATGGTATGGAATTCCGTCAGCACCTCGCCTTGCTCATCGATGCACAACCAATCGCATTTGGTTGACCCACTGTCTGCAATTAAGATTTTCAAAACGTCTTGAAATTAGAGGTGATCAGATGCGTTGGACCAAATCCGCAACGCGCGTCGCATATCCCGCTTCGTTGTCGTACCATCCAAACACCTTCACCAACGTGCCGCTCACCTTCGTCAACTCCGAATCGAAGATGCAGCTGTGGGTGTTGCCCACGATGTCGACCGAAACAATCGGATCCGTGGTGAATTCCAACACGCCCTTCATCGGCCCTTCCGCCGCGGCCTTCATCGCGGCATTCACTTCTTCCGCGGTGGTTTCCTTCCGCACGATGCACGTCAAATCCGTCACCGATCCGGTCGGGGTGGGAACGCGAACGGCCAAGCCATCGAGGCGGCCAGCGAGTTGGGGCAACACCAAGCCAACGGCCTTCGCGGCGCCGGTCGAGGTGGGAATCATCGACAAGGCGGCGGCACGTGCCCGGCGCAAGTCCTTGTGCGGAGCATCCTGCAAGCGCTGGTCCGCGGTGTAAGCGTGCACCGTGGTGATGAAGCCGCTTTCGATGCCGAAGTGGTCGTCGAGGACTTTCGCCATCGGCGCCAAGCAGTTCGTCGTGCACGAAGCGTTGGAAATGATGGTGTCCTCGTCCGTGATGATGTCGTCGTTCACCCCGAGCACCACCGTCTTGAGCTCGCCCTTTGCCGGAGCAGAGATCACGACCTTTTTAGCTCCCGCTGTCAAGTGGGCCGAAGCCTTATCTGCGTCCGCAAAGACCCCCGTGCTTTCGATGACCACATCGATGCTGTTGGTGGCCCAGGGCAAATCTGCGGGATTGCGCTCCGCTGAGATGGAAATGGTGTTGCCATTGACCACAATGTTTCCGTCGCTCACCTCTACCGTACCGTCGAAGCGGCCGTGGATGCTGTCGTACTTCAACAAGTGCGCAAGCGTCTCCACGTCCGTAAGGTCGTTGATGGCCACGACTTGAACGCCTTCACGTCCTTGAAGTTGGCGGAATGCGAGGCGGCCGATTCGGCCAAATCCGTTGATGGCAATGCGTTTCATGGTCTGTTATGCTTGGATGTTCAATGAATCAGATGGAAAGGATTTGTGCGATGCGCACTTCGTCTTGAAGCGACTGGGTTTTGTTAGCGATGGCCTCCTCGAAGGGCGCGAAGGCCACGTCATCGTTGACAAAGCCCGCCATCACATTTGTTTTGCCCTCGATCAGGGCTTCGGTTGCGGCCACGCCGAGGCGCGACGCCAACACCCGGTCGAAGCAACTCGGATCTCCCCCGCGCTGCAGGTGCCCCAACACCGTGATGCGAATTTCGTAACCGCTGTTGAGGGCATGGACTTTTTTCGCGATTTCGAACGCGCCGCCCTCGGGATGGCCCTCGGCCACGATGACGATGCTCGACGTCTTGTTCGATGCTTGGCCCTTGTCGAGGATGGCCACAAGGTCTTCGATGCTGATGCCGGTTTCAGGTGTCATCACCGCCACCGCGCCGGTCGCAATGCCGGTTTGAAGGGCAATGAATCCGGAGTCGCGCCCCATCACTTCGACGAAGAACAGGCGGTTGTGGCTG
>JALQTD010000264.1 GCA_023264155.1 Flavobacteriales bacterium
AGACGAAGATGGGCTCGAGCTCGGTGGCCTTGAGGACGTACTCGCGGCCGTCCTTCGTTGTGGAGGCAAATTCGTCGACCGCACCGACGCGGTAGAGCGCGAGCACCGATTCGTCGATGCCGTAAGCCTGCCAAAACTTAAGCTCTTCCGCATTCATTTTGCGGGTCACCGGCTGCCGGAATGCCTTGAGGGGATCCTCGTTCGCCGGGCGGAGGTTGAGGGGCGGCACGTCGCTGGCGCGTTGCACGGGGACGCGGGCGGCTTGGAGGTCGTGGTAGGCCTCGTCGGCGCGCTCACCCAGCGATTGCAAGCCCAGGCCCAATTCCCGGTCTATGATCCGGAGGATTTCCTTGAAATCGGAGCGCTCGGTGCAATTGAGGTGGAAGATTTGGCCTACCAAACCGAAGCAATCAAAGTGGTAATCGCTGTCGCCAAAATCAATGAGCCGATACGTGCCCGACGGCTTATCGCGGTACACATGGCAGCTCGCCCGCTTGTCGTCATAGAACGGATTCTTGAACGGTCGGCCCTCCTCGAGCCCCTGCGGATCCTTGAGGAAGTGCCGGAATACGGCCAGCCCTTGCTCGGTGGCCGCCAGCACGGTGTTCTTGGTTAATGGCATCACTTCGGGAGCTTGAAGGGTTCGTTCGCAAGCACTTTACGCTGCTCCATGAAGGCGCGCAGCTCGGCCACGCTGAAGTAGTTCTTGCCCCTGATCCGTGAGCAGGCAATCAGGCCGCTGCTCAGGTAGTTCGCAAGCGTTCTGCGGCTGATGCGCAGGACTTGCAGCGCCTCGTTCGTATCGAGCCATTCGTTCGCCAGGGCGTTCGCGGGGTCCCGCATTTTCCGTAGTTCGCGGTGGATGGCGTCCACTTTTCGGACCAAATCCCGAAACTCCGCCGCCGTCACTCCGCCGATAACATCTCTGTCCATGGGGTGGTAGGTTGAATTTTCGGCAAACCTCTACCCGCCTCCACGCCCCAATTGCCTAGTGGTGCCCACCTTGACACATTTTTTCCCTTACGCCTCTCGCAGCTCCCGTACCCGCTCCAAATGCTGGGCGCACTGCATCATGAACTTCGCCGGCCCCGTCTGCCGCTTCAGCATCCGGCTGATCGTCGAATCCACGTGCCGAACCTCCGTCCGAAACAAATGCGCAAACTCCCCCGCCATTTCCTCGTTTGGCAACTTATCGCCCATCCAAACCAGCGCCCCAACTTGGGTCAGTGCATAAAACAGTTCCAACAGTTGGACGTCCGTCCCCTTCCATTTCCATTTGTTCACTCGCGGCGTAATGCCACGGCTCAATGAGTCAAACTCCGGCCTCAAGGACTCAACAATGGACTTCAGCTGACTGCACACAACTTGTTGTTGTGCAATGAAATGACGAGTGTAATCTTCCAGCGCTTGCCACTGCTCTGCATCGAGCTTTTCGGATGGGCCTTTGATGTTCGCATGGATGAGCACTCCGTTACCACTGGAGGCCAATTTGCTGTCTGTGGCGGCAAGGGAAATGAGTAAGATTTGGCCTTCCTCCCACGACATCTGATGCCGCTCCTCGTGATACAGCAGGCTCTGAATCAGATGCTCCTCGGCCGCCTTGAGCGCTGAGCTGAGCGCCTGCGAGTGACTGGCCAAATCCCGATGTCCATTGAACGTGAACGTCACATCTTCCATGAACCCAGGCGGATACTGCCCTGCCCAACTCCTCCTCGATTTCAGCTCCACGTCAGTTTCACGCAAGGCCTGAAGCAACCGACCAACATCCGGGTTCATGGTGCATGTATTTTTAATTAGGGGCCCTTTACTACATGATCTACCGGAAGGTTACTAGATTTATGTTTTTGCGCCGGAACCTGTCCCACTTTTGCAATTTTTTTGTGCAAACGCACGCTAATTCGCACCAAATGAACTTCACTCAGCCTTACCCACGTCGCTCCAAACAACTTGCAACGTGGCTCCCAATGGTTTTTGCCACCATGTTCTTGGTATCGGCCCAGCTT
>JALQTD010000265.1 GCA_023264155.1 Flavobacteriales bacterium
CGTAAATGAGCGGGTACTGCCCGTCAAGGCCCGGCAATGCCCGGAATACCTGTTCGCCAATTGGCCAAGCGTCTTCGCTGCCTGCGCGGCTGAATCCGTATGCAGTGAGCAACCCGCCGAACGTCAATGCGTCCGAAACCAGGAAGTACCACATCATCATCTTGCCGTAAGTGACGCTGAATGGCGACCGTCCGCCGCCCCAGAGGATCTCTTTAGAAATCGCTTTTGTTGCTTCTCCGCCCATGGTGGGAATTTGGGCGCAAACTTAGTAAAGGAACCGCTATGTTCCCCCTATTTGGCCCCCTATTGAGAATCGTTCTAAACTAGGCCAAATCCCACCTCAGTTAAGGAAGAACAAGAATCCGAACAAATACAGCCACAAGATGCCGAGGAAGTGCCAGTACAAGTTCATGGTTTGCAACCGCACGGTGTCCCCGGCGTGGATGGTGCCTTGGAGCACCCGAATGCCGTTGATCACGAGGTAGATGAACCCAAAAACCAGGTGCAGGATGTGGATGGCGATGAGCACCCACAGCATGCCGCCACCGAGGTTGCTCGTGCGGGTGACATCCGGGGTGATGGGCTGGGCCATCAGGGTGTCGTCTGGCATGAAAAAGTCCTTGCGGATGGGATCGAACAGGAGCGGCTCATCGTTGATGGTGACCACGTAATCGACGCCGTATTCGGCCGGACCGTTGATGAGGTCCTTGATGGAGTTCCAGCGGTAGGCTTCTTGGCCGGACTCGGTCTTCGTTACGGTGAAACCAAGGCCCATATCGGCGAGTTGGTTCCAGCCTTGGGATTGGGAGAGCGTGAAGGCGATGCCGAGGCCGAGGGTCACGGCGAGGGCGGCGAGGGTGCCGTTTTTCGAGCCGGCCCGCATTTGGCGCAAGGCGACTACGGCTGATCCGGACGAAGCTGCGAGGAAGGCCAAGCTCCAATACAAAGCGGTGGGTGCCGTCGCGTGGACCCAGAATTTGCCCATGTTCAGGACGATGTAGGCACTGGTGAACCCGGCGAACATCATCACGACGGCGAAGATGATGAAGTACATCAGCATCTTCTTTGTCCGGGCGCGGACCGCGGGATCGACACCTTCAAAAACGTCGGGGGTGGTGGAGGTATTCATGGGACAGGGTTAGATTCGGTCGAGGACGTAAGTGATTTGGACCAAAGGCAGGTACAGGAACGAAGCGAACATCAGGCGCCGCGCATCGGCCAGCTCGAGCGTCCGGTACAACTTCACGGCAGGCCAGAGGAAGCCGAGGCCGGCCACCAGGGCCACCCCGAACGCCACGTTGCCCACCATCGGGTCGTTCAGCGCCCACGGCAGCAAGCTCGCGGGAATGCAAAACGCGGTGTAGGTCAGGATTTGGAAAGCCGACTGCTTCGTGCGCCCGCCGTTGAAAGGCAGGAGCTGGTAGCCCGCCTTCGCGTAATCGTCGTGCGCGAGCCAAGCGATGGCCCAAAAATGCGGGAACTGCCACATGAACTGCACGGCGAAGAGGGTGCCGGGCTCGATGCCGAAGTCCCCCGTTGCGGCGACGTAGCCGATCATGGGCGGCAGGGCTCCAGGGAAGGCTCCGACGAAGACGGCGAGGGAGGATTTGGCCTTCAACGGCGTGTAGATGAACGCGTAGCTGACGATGGCCGCGACCCCGAGCCAGCCGCTCAGCGGGTTGAGCGAAAACAGGGCGCCGAGCCCGACCGCTGCCGCCGCCAAACTCCAGCCCCACGCCTGCGCCTTTGTCATCCGGCCGGTCGGCAAGGGCCGGTTTTCGGTGCGTTTCATGAGCCCGTCGATCCGGTGCTCGATGATTTGGTTCAGCCCATTCGAGGCACCTGTCAGCAGGTAGCCGCCGATGGCAATCTTCAGCAGGGTGATCAAATCGATTTCCTCCGTCGCCATGAACCAGCCGAGGACGGCGGACAGCACGACGAAGAAGCCGAGCCGGAGCTT
>JALQTD010000266.1 GCA_023264155.1 Flavobacteriales bacterium
GATGAAAACGCTCCAAGCTCTCGAACCACTGCTCGGCCGAATCCCGCACCGTTAAAATGAACTTCGCATCGGGATACCGGTCCCGCAATTCTGCAACGAAAGCTCCGCCACCTGTCGAAAACGGCGTGTCTTGGAAGGTGTCGTATTCCTCAATCAACTCGAAGACCCGATCCCACTTGCCTGAAAAAAACTCATCCCGCAATTCCTCAAACGCGCGCTGGCGCCCACAGCGCCAGTTTAACGCACGAAAATAGGCCTCCATCGACGTAGTGCCCGTTTTGTTGTAGCCAACCACGAATACCTTTGGCCTTGGCTTGACGGACCTCAAAATACGTGACACACGTGAAAAAAGGGCTCGAAAAGATATCACAAAGCAATCGTTTAAGAACATTCAACTTCTTAAAGATACGCGGGAATTCTGTGACTAGCGAGATGACATGGGACATTTTATTTTTCGCGCAAAAAATAGGTGGACAGGCACTCCAAAAAAAACGCGAAAGAAACACATCTCCTTGCATTTCGGTCCCAACCGCAGCACCTGCGTTCGAAGGGGCTGCCAACATGTAACCCATTCTCCACATGACATCTACATCACGTGTTGGAATCGAGAATTTCTTGTCAGCATGGCAAGAAGCCTCCATTTTGGCAGCGGACGTTTGACCTACCATTTAGCCATCGGGCAACGCTCCGTTTCCGGCCTTTACCATGGCATGACAAGAGGCATCAGCTGCCCCCAGAGCGTGGTCAACCACGTGCTATGCGGACGCCCGATGCCGCAATCTGAAAAGCCGATCACATCATTGAGCCTGGCAGGCTAAACGCCGCGATTTGGCCCCGGTTGGACGCCATCAATCCAAGCCACTGAGCACAACTACGTGGCCGCCCTTGGGGAAGCCGCGAACGAAGCGCTTGACCGGTCGGATGTCAGCGACGGGGCCTTCGAGCAGGAAGCGGCGCGGGGCGGGGGCGGGTTTCAGGTAGGGGATGCTGAGCGGGTACTCGGAACGCAGGAACAGCGCAGCCTTCATCGAAAGGTCGAGCCGGACATGCACGAGCTCGCTCTCATCCTCGGGCAACGCAAAGCCGAACATGTCGGGCAGGAAGGCACGGTGTTCCGTGGCGTGGGCAAACGGCTCCGCCGTGACTTCCACCTCGGAAATACGGTCGATGCGGTAGTACTTGTTTCGGCCGCTTTCGACTTCGAAGGCACTGAGGCACAGGTGATTCGCGACGAGCTCGATGGGTTCGACGAGCCGGTTGCTGCGCGTTCCGCTGTTCGCGCTGTAGTAGCCGATGAGCAAAAGCTGCTTGCGCTTGAATATGGCGGCTGCGATTTGGGCCAAAACCTGGGCCCGCCCCGCGGAAACCAGCGCATCGATCGCCCCCTCCTGCTCTCCAAACATGTCCAGCTTCCGCAACACGGAACGCGACAGCGGGTTCGCCGCATCCACCGCCTCCATCGCCTGCTGCACCCACGCGGCCTCCTCGTCCGTGAACGCCTCGCGTAGCTCGCCCCCCGCCATGAACACGTGGCCTGCATCATCGATGAGCACCTCAAAACCCAAGCTCTCCACCAAATTCATGTACCGGTAAATCGACCGCTCACTGACGTCCAACATTTCGGCGTATTCCTTCCGGCTCCGGCGAAACGGCCCCCGCATCAGCCGGATCATCCGCAGCACGCGCTCCACCGTTTTTTGATTGTAATCACCGGCCGCATTCCGGTTCTGCCCTCGTTTTCTCATGATGATTCCAATTCGTTTGAACGCTTCACTCGGCACAAACGAACGGATTAAATTGCATAATCCCGAACAAATGACTCAATATGTCAGTAAAAAGTGGTGCCTTTGTTTCCAATGCAAGTCCAATGGACTGGCCTCATCAGACGTTCCAACCTACCTCCACATGAAACACACCTTCTTTTTGGCCCTCCTCGCGCTGGCCACCACCACCTTCGGGC
>JALQTD010000267.1 GCA_023264155.1 Flavobacteriales bacterium
CGTTGAGCTGAATGCGCGGGTCCAACGTGAACAATTTCTCACCAGGCGTCCCCGCTTCCCACCGCACGGCTTGGCGCGCTTGCCGTTCGTTCGGGAAGGGCACAAACTGCCAGAACGCCTCCATGTCGTCTTCGAACCGCGGCGAAGCCTTGTGCGCGCTCATGCACTGGAACACCATGCCGTCCACCATCACCACCTCGCCCGGCCCGTATGCTTTGGGCTCGCTCGCGAAGTAATCCATGCGGAACTTCACGTGGATGCCATCTTGACGCGGCGCCACATAGGACACGAAATACGGCCCCATCGGCAAGGTGTCGCCCTGCATCAGCAAGAGGTCCTCCCGGTTGTCGAGCTCCTCGTTGAGCGTGGCCAAATCCCCGATCCGGTTCTGCGAGATGATTTCCTTCTGCGACGTGGACAGCACCGCCCCGAAGAGCACAAGCGCAAACCCCACGTGCGCCAGTGGCGACCCCCACTGCTTCCAGTTGGCCTTGGCGACCTTGCGCAGGTAACGGAAATTCGAAGCTGCCGCCACGGTGGCCGCCACCAGCAGGGCCACGCGGGGAGCCTCCCATGCGGCGTAATCGTAGGCCAGCAGGATCCACACCAAACCGACCATGCCAACGGCTCCCGCCACCACCAAGTCCTTCCGGATTTTGGCGAGCTGGGTCTGCTTGTACTTCAGCCATTGCGTGCCCGCGATGGTCAGCAGAATGAGCACTGCCAGGGGCACTTGCACCAGGTGGAAGGTCCGGTCCAAATCCGTGCCCGGCGCCATGTCATGCCGCGCCCAAGCCTGCACCACCTCGCTGCCGGTTGCATCGGCCAGCCATTGCAGGGGCCGCTCGAACGGCTCGAGCAAAACGTTGAACACCGGCAAGGACGTCTGCCAGGTGATGTGAATGGCGGACACCAGCAAGAGCAGGCTGCCCACGAACATCCAAAAATCCCGCGACCACAACGCGTCCTCCTCCTGGTTCGTGCCGATGTCCTTGCGGTACGCCGCTACCGCCGCGCCTGCGAGCGTGATGAGCCCGCCGACCAGGGCTTCCACCACCCAGCCCTTCAGCATCACCAGCGCCCACGGGGCCAACAGGGCGAGCACGCGCCAGCGCCGTGCCGGCGTATTCAGCAGCATGACGTGCGCCAGGACGGTGAAGGTGAGGAGGTAGGCGAGGAGTTGGGGGAGGATGCCGGAATCGACAAAGCTGTGGACGGACGTGTCGCCGAGGATGCCGGATTTGGTCAAAAACGTGCTGTAAACGACCAGCAGGAAGCTGATGAGTGGGAAGTAGAACGTGCTGAACAATGCGGCCGGGCGCTTCCGGTGCTGGTTGATCATCAACAAATGCGCGCCAGCCGTCAGGGTGATCCACGGAACGAGCGATGAATTCTCAACGGGATCCCACGCCCAAAATCCGCCAAAGCTCAGGGCCTCGTACGCCCAGGCCCCGCCCATCAAAATGCCGAGCCCGAGGATGCCCACGCCGAAGACCGACCACCGCAAGGCCGGCCGCATCCAGCTCCGGTCCGATCGGTCCCGCAGGCCGGCGATGGCCAATGCGAACGGCACGCTGGTCGCGGCAAACCCGAGGAAGAGGGTGGGGGGGTGAATGGTCATCCAGTAATTCTGGAGCAAGGGGTTCAGGCCTTGGCCGTCTTGGAAGAATGGCAGGCTGAGGTAATCTGGCCGCATGGTCCATGGCAGGCCGATGTTTTCTGCCGCGTCCCGCATGAACAAGAAGGGGTCGAGGCCGAGTTGGAAATCCCCGAAGTAGACCCCGAGCAACATGGAAGTCAAGAACAACTCGATGGCAGCGAGCACAGCCATAGCGGTCGGCGTGTAGGCGTGCTTGCCCCGCATGAAAATGAGTCCGAGCACGTTGTGCCAAAACATCCACAGCAAGAACCCACCTTCCTGACCGCCCCAGAACGCGCTGAAAATGA
>JALQTD010000268.1 GCA_023264155.1 Flavobacteriales bacterium
CAGCCGGTTCGTGCGGACGCATCGCAGCTTCGTAGTCAACCTCGGGCACGTGGAAGCGATGAGCTCGGATGGTTTGACCGTGCAGGATGGCGCTGTGCCGGTCAGTGCGGGTTACCGCAAAACCGTGCGTGAACGCTTGCAACAACTCGGGTTGTGAGCGGCGCGTGGCGGCTTTGGTGGGCGGTTGCGGCGGTTGCGGCGGTTGCGTGGGCGGGGCCGATGTGGGGACAAGGCCCAGCGGATGCCCCCCGCTACCACCTGGAAGTCGAGGACCTCGCCCAAGTCGGCATGCCGTGGGCGGCAGGTACCAAGCTCGTGCAGCGCGACACCCTCGGCTACTTCTGGTTTTTCAGTGATGTGGGGATGCACCGGTACAACGGCGAAACCCTGACGCACCGGTCCTTCGACGAAGTGTTCGGGCCGGAGGTGCTCGATGCATGCAATTTCCTCAAGTCCGTGGTGCGGTTGCCCGAAGGCCGGTGGGGCTTGTGGTTCCGGGAGTCGAATCAGTTGTACGGGTTGGTCCGCGACACGTTGTGCGCCTTCGATCCCGTGCTGATGCGGGCGGTGCCGGGACCGGTGCTGCCTTTCCTCGGTGCGCACGAGCGCCTGCTTCACGTGCTGCAGCCGGAGGAGCTCGAGGCGCCTTCGGTCCTGGTCGTGCGGGACACGGTGACGCGGGGCATCCGCGCGTTGAAGTGGGGCGGGCAAGGGGCGTGGAAGGAGTGGTACCGAGCGGCGCCGGACGAGGCGCTCTTCCCCCTGTTCAGCAGTGCAGCCACGGGCACCTTCCTGCACGTGTGGCGGGAGGACGGCGTAGCGGTGGTGCACGGCAGGGATGCAGCGGAAGCCATGTATGGCGTGCAGCCCGGGGCGTTGCGGCATGCGTACGAGCCCCGGGTGCACCCGCTGTTCGCGTGGCGGTTTGATGCGTCGGGCGAGATTTGGTCTATAGCAGTGGACTCGAAGCAAGGCCAAATCCAGCAGCGCCCCGCCCAGCGGCTGCTCCCCTCCGGCGACTCCCTCGTCCCACACCCCTTTCCGGCCGATCACCCCATCCAATCCGTGCAACCGACGGCGCCAGTCCGGGCGAACGAATTCCGGTACGACCCAGCGAATGAACAGGTCTGGCAACTCGCCGGCTCGGACGTCACCGTCTACGACGCCCGGACAGGCAACCGCCTCGCCTCCGTGTCCCTCGAGGGGGATGCCCGGATCGCCACTGGCCTGCACGACTGGGTGTTCCTCGGCCACCAAACCTCGCTGCTGCTCAGTGCGCACGGGATCTTCCGCTTGGAACTGAAACGCTCCCTGTTTGCTGAAATCCCGTTCAACGGGGACGCGGCCGAAGCGCCGGAAGGGTTCCGCAGCATCACGCCTTGGGGCGAACAGCGCGCCTTGGTCACTTCGCAATCGGCGCTGCTCTGGTTCGATGGGGAACAGCTCAGCAAGTGGCGGACCGTACCCGGCATCAACGGGGCCCATGCGGTGGCCGGGGATACGCTGTATGCCGTGCTCGACAACCAGTTCGTCCGCTTTGCGGATCCCGACGACCTGCGGCCAGAAGCCATTTGCCCGCTGGAGTCCACCACCAAATGGACCCTCCTTCACGTGCCCCCGGCTCGGTTCTATGTCGGGTTTCACGGGCACGCGGTCATTGATCAAGGAGAGCTCGTCCACAGCGCGTTTCACCAGGAACGGGACGTGTACCATTTTGAACAAGTCGGGAACGAAGTGGTCGCCTGCACCCAATCGGGACTGTACCTCGTTGACCCCGTATCGCATGCGTTGACGCCCGCCCACGAAGTTTACCCCGAGCTCAAGTCGGTCGCCGCCTGCCACCACCTCGGCAAGGACGCAGACGGTTCGTATTGGATCAGCACCGCGTTCAGGGGCTTGCTCCATTGGGATCCCGTGACGGGAAGCTGCGAGACGCTGGACCCAT
>JALQTD010000269.1 GCA_023264155.1 Flavobacteriales bacterium
GTTCGCCATTCAACCGGACGTTGACGCCGTATTTCTCCTCGAGTGGACGTTGCCGGGCGGTGAGGTCGTAGCGTTGTCGGGGGATGAAGTGTTGGAGTTGAATTGGCCGGCTGACGAAGGATCGGGCTTTGTGGTGGTGGAAGCGTCGTACCTGGGATGCCCGGCCGGCAGCGATTCGGTGTGGGTGGAGGTGATGCCGACGCCGGCGAGCCCGGAGGTGGTGGAGCCGGACTTGCCGTGTGAGGGCGACGAAGTGGCGTTGACGGCCTCGGGGGCTGCGGGAAGCACCATCGTTTGGACTTTCCCGAACGGGGTGACGCAGGTCGAGGGCGCGACGTTGTTCCTCGATGAAGTGGGGGCGAGCGATTTGGGGACGTACCAAGCCACGGCCATTTCGGCAGCGGGCTGCCCTTCGGAACCGACGGCGGTAGACGTGGACATGGCGCCCCTCCCGACGATGTTGGTCTCGGATTGGACGTACGAGGTGACGGTGTGCCCGGGGACGCCCGTGGAGCTCGGGCTCGCGCAGTATGACCCGGCCTATGCGGTGAGTTGGACGTTTGAGTCGGCGGATGGGGCTCCGGTTTTGGCCTTAGAAGCCACGACGAGTGTGATGGACACGGGTGAGGGCATTTACACGATTGCTTACCAAATGCCCGCGCCATGCAGCTTGAGCGCAGTCGGTCAGATTACCTTGGCGTACGACCCGTGCGTCATCCTCATTCCCAATGTGATTTCGCCGAACAACGGGGATGCCCGGAACAACGCCTTCCGCATCCCCGGCCTCAGCGCGTTCCCGAACAGTTCCATCGAGATCTTCAACCGCTGGGGCCAAACCGTCTACACGCACCCGAACTTCGGCGAGGCTTCCGGTTGGTCGCCGATGCCCGACGAAGCTTCCGATGGCGTCTACTACTGGGTGCTCCAAATCCCGTCCCCGGGCGGCTACTTGGTCGTGGAGTCCATCAACGGCACCGAGGAGTACATGGAACCGGGCACCGTCCGGCTCACCGGGTTCTTCCAGCTCGTCCGTTGACCCACGCCGAGTTCGTGCGCCTTCGGTGAAAAAGGGCAGGTCCCTGCACGTTTTTTTATATGAACCTATATGGCAGGTAGAATCGCAAATTAAAAAGACATTATTGATTATCTTGTCGATTGAATTCAATGATTCAGGGGATTCTCCTCGGGTCTGTTCACCTCCTCGCCGGTCCAAATAATTCACCAAATGTCACTGCTCAAATCCACAGTCGCTGCGCTGCTCTGTTTGTTCGCCTTCTCGGTACATGCCCAAACGACGGTCGCCGTCGACCCACCCTACAACCCAGATGCCAACGAGGACGGGGTCATCGGTTCCTCCGACCTGATGGGCTTGCTGGCGGTTTTCGGTTACGATTTTGTCCCCGAGAGCATCTTCGTGGACGGCATGACGCTCGAGGAGTACCTCATTGAGTTGACCGCATGGGTGGCTGAATTGGAAGGCCAAATCGGCTCAGTGACCACCGTGGGATTCGGCGTAACGTCCGTAGAGCTCAGCGACGGGGGCGCGCTCGTCTTCACTTTTTCGGACGGAACGACCCTCACCACGCCGCTCTTGGTGGGCGAGCAAGGCGAGGCCGGTCCCGTCGGCCCAGCAGGTCCGGCTGGGCCAGCCGGCCCCCAAGGTGAGCCCGGTCCGCAAGGCGAGCAGGGCGTCGCAGGTGCCACGGGTCCTGAAGGCCCGATGGGGCCGACCGGTCCTCAAGGCGAACCCGGCCCGCAAGGCGAGCAGGGTGTAGCGGGGGCGACGGGGCCTGAAGGTCCCGCTGGACCCGCCGGACCACAAGGCCCTGCCGGCATTACCGGCGCATCGGCCTATGAACTCTGGCTGTCCACGGGCCAAGATCGG
>JALQTD010000026.1 GCA_023264155.1 Flavobacteriales bacterium
CCTTCCCTTTCCAGGGCCTTCGCGAGCGTCACCACCTCCTCCCATGAGCTCCCGTCGTGGACCAAATCCAACATGCTCAGCCGAAACATCAACAAGAACTCCTCCCCCACCGCTTGCTTGATGGCGCGCACAATGGCAAGCGGAAAAGCCATGCGCTTTTCGAAACTCCCGCCCCATTCGTCCGTCCGCCGGTTCGTGGCTTGGACTAAAAACTGGTTGATCAGGTAGCCCTCGGAGCCCATGATCTCGACGCCGTCGTACCCCGCGCGTTGGGCGAGGCTTGCGCTGCGCGCGTAGTCCGCGATGGTGCGTCGGATTCCCCTGCGCGAGAGGGCGCGGGGCTTGAAGCGACCGATGGGCGCCTGCAAGGAACTCGGAGCCACGCAGAGCGGGTGGTGGCTGTACCGGCCGCCGTGCAGGATTTGGAGCAGGATGCGTCCCCCTTCGGCGTGCACCGCTGCGGGAATGCAGGCGTGCGCCCGAGCGTGGCGTGGCCGGCTCATGCGGGCGCCAAAAGGCCCCAACGCCCCTTCGGCATTGGGAGCAATGCCCCCGGTAACCATCAATCCGACCCCGCCTCGGGCGCGCTCCGCGTAAAAAGCAGCAAGCTTCTCCATGCCCCCGCGCTCCTCTTCGAGCCCGATGTGCATGCTGCCCATGATGACGCGGTTGGGCACGGAAAAAGGACCCAAGTCGAGGGGCTGAAACAGCCGGGAATAAGGGGTAGTCTGCGTATTCATCAATCGAATTCCCTGAATCGGTCCACAAAGTCGTTTCGTCGCTTCCGCGACCCCATGCCTTGGAAGCCAAAGCGCTTGCCCTCTACTTTGATGCTCCGATTTTTCGGCTTGATCTCGGACAACAAGGCGTTGAACGGTTGGTCTGTGGTGTTGATGTTGAAGGTCCCCAAACGGTAGTCCATGTAGTACCAAATCTCTTCTCCGCCGTGCAAGTAGAGGCGGAGCCAGTCCCCGGATTTGTTCCGCTGGACCTCGATCTTGCCGCGCACGGTCATGAATACCTGCTCGGAACCGAGGAGCACCAGTCCGAGGTTGCCCTCAGAGACAAACGATTCCTCCCTGGCGTCGTACACCAGTTCCACCCCGCTGAGGACCACGGTGTGTTGCATTTCCTTCGGGACACGTCGCAGTTGCCCTCCGAGACTCAGGTCCGCCAACACGTCCTCTGCAGCTTCTTCCCCGATGGAGGACCGAAGGGCGGCATCGTAGCCGGCGGCGAAAATGTCGAGGGGCTCGGAGCCTTGCCACATCGGGATTTGGCCTGCCAAGTGCTCGAGCAGTTTATCGTCGAAATGGAAGTCCAACATCAACGTGCCCTTCAAGCGCAGCTCGCCCGATTCGCCCACCCATGCCTCGCCGTGCATTTGATGGCGCAACAAGCCGTAATCAACGGGCAGGTTCACCGTTCCTTCCGCGCGCAGACCGCAGTCAGCGAGGCCCAATTCCACGGAATTGCCGACTGCATCCGGGTCGGTGAACTTCGCTGCTTCAGATACGACGAACCGCTTGCCTTTCGCATCGTGCCGCAACTCGCCAGCCAAGGCAATCAACGGCCGGTCGTCCCGGTCACCACGGGGAGTCATGAACGTCGGGTAGGCCGTGTAAGGCGAACGCCCAGAAACGATGACTCCCGCCGTCAAGTCTTCGCGATCAATGGATTGCGGCTCTTCGCCGAGTGGGATGGCCACAGATTTGGGGTCGACGCGGGCGTCGAAGTCAATCCATTCCGGCGCATAAGCGCCACAGGAATGCATCATGCGCGCTCCGCCGTCAAAACGCAGCAGCGGTTCCTCCGCATCAAGGAACACCTCGCCGGCGTAGGCAAACGCGGGACTCAATGTGAAATCGTCCTCGGACAGGACCACCCCGCGCGCGCGGGTTTGTTGGGTTGCGTCCACGAAGACCTTGGTGAAAAGCAGTTCGAAGGGCGTGCCGTTCAGGTCTTTGTAGATGTAGCTGCCTTGGCCTGCGTAGTCGAGCCGTCCGTTGATCTGAATCGAGGCGTCCGAGATCCGGTGCAAGCGGGTGGTCCGATTCGCGATGATGGCGGCTCCTTCGAGGGGCTCCATGCGTGCGAGTCGCTGGATCACCAGGTGGCTGCTATCGGGCCAAATCTGAGCATCCGCCACATCGAGGTGCTTCACCTCTTGGCAGTCGATGCGCGACGTCATCACATCGAATCGCGCCCGTGGGGACAGGAACTGCAAGCTGTCCTGTCCCGGGTGTAGCGAGAGGAAGTTGGGGCGTTCCGCGGTGGCGGGGGCGGCTAGGGTCTGGTCATCGGGGAACGTGCGGTCGGATTCGAAAGCGATTTGGTCCGTGTCCATGAACCAACGGAAGCGGTCCATCGTGACCTCATACTGGTTCACCGGCAAGCGCAACAGCATTTCCCCGTGCAGCCCATTGAAATCGCCCAAACGGTCCTTGAAATTCACATCGGCTTGCAAGGCCTCTGACGTCAATGCCACGCGCTGTTCAAATCCCTTCAACTCGAAAGAACACGAGTCCGACAAGGCGTGGTGCTGCGTCCATTGGAACCGCTCAGCGGCCAGCTTCGCGTCGTCAAAAGCCATGCCCCCACGGGCAAACAAGCCGGAATCAAGGTAGGTGATCTCGCCCCGGAACTTGACGTCCCTTGAAAAGGCGACAAGCGAATCCCTTCCCGTCGAACAGTGCAACCGGCTTTCGTACGGAGCATAACGCAATTCCCCCCCGCTGCCATCGATGAATGGCACGTCAAAGCCCTCATCGCTGCGGTTTTTGAACACCGTCGTCACCCCGATCGCCTCGTCTGGCAAGAACGTGAAGTCGTCGCATTCGGCGTGGGCCGTTTTGAAGTCGATGACGCCGCCGCCGTGCAGCCCTTGCAAATCCAGCTGCACCGCATTCGTATACCGCGCGAGTCCACCGTAAAGGTCCTTGCCCGCCCGCGTGGTAGCGGTCGAAATGCCCAAAGACAAATCCGGCATCAGCTCCACCGGCTGCACCAAGTCAGGCAGGATTCCCGCACTGACCAAGGTGCCGTCAAACCGCAGATCCTCAGGAGCGAACCGGTCGAGGTTGTTCATCACGAACGGATCCACCGCGAAGTAAAACCGGTCGCGGTCGTACGCCCCTCCTTGAATTCGCTGCTCATCGTAATAGATGTAGGCCGTTTCCTTGCTCGACAGGACCGGGTACTGAGCGAATTGCCGCGACCGCATGCCCGAACGGTTGCGTGGGTCGTCGATTTTGAGCGTCCCCGTCACCTGGCGCAACGAGGACTGCACGCGCTTCTTGACGGGCCGGCCATAATTGTCCCGTTCCGCGGGGTCGTCCACTTGAAGTTTCACCTCGTCCACCTGCTTCAGTCCGATTTCAAACTGCTCGTAGTCGAACGAGAAGCCCTGACCGATGAGCTCGAGGTTGCCCGCGATCACGCGTCCGTCAAAGGTGAAAGAACGGTTTTCGCCCACCTCGATTTGGCCCCCCGTGGGAAGGATGCGCACATCCTGGGAATCGCTCACGAGGAACGGGCGCACCCCATCGAGCTTGAGCCGGCCATTGAGCAAGCTGATGGATCCATTCACCCCGCTCGGCGCATCCGAAATGAATTGAATGACATCAAAATCACGCCGTCCAGCCGCGTTCTGCAGGTATTTCTGCGTCTTCGCAGCCACCTCACACATGCGCGTCTCGAGGTCCATGGAGATGAAGCCCATGTTGGCCAAATCAATGAGCATGATGCGCGTGCTCAGTTCGTTCAATCGGATGAAATCAGCAAAGTCGAGCGTAGAAAAACGCTTCAGTCCGGTGGCCTGCTGGAACTCCTTGAGCAATTGTAGCGGATGCCGGTCCGCCATTCCTTGCAAGGAACGGAAGGCCTCACGCCGGAAATAATCCGCACTGGCAAACGTGGCCGAGCGGTTCGTGGCGCCGGGGATGCCGCCGAGTTGGATTTGGGAACTTCCTTGTTGCCACCGCAACGCTTCGACATCCAAGTCCAGGCCATGATACGAATCGGTGAACGCTTGGCTTCCCAGCCCTTCTTCAGTCCGGTTCAAACTCAAGCGCCCGGAAGCGTGATCGAATCGGAACTGGCACGCCGGGTGGGCAATGGTGTCCTGCCTGTAAAACACGCGGGCCCGACAGTCCTCCGCGGAAATGCCCCGGTCGGTGAAGAGGTAGGTCAGTGCTTCGAGCTGAAAGAGCACCGTATCGTCGTGCATCACCTCCACCCGGGCCCATTCGTCTTGGCTTCCTGTGCCGAGGAAGCGCGAGCCGTTGATGGTCAAGCCGCCCGTGTAATTCACGCCTTCCACGATGTTTGGAATGTTCAAGATGCTGCCAAACGTTTCAAACCGTGGGTAGTCCTTGTTTTCAGCGCCATCGTGCCGCTGGAGCTTCACCGTCAGCCGTCCAGGCAGGACCTCCGACACGAACCCGCTGTGAAACAAGGCATTGTCAGCACTGAAGCTGTTGCTCCCCAGGCGAACATCGAACGATTCGAACGTGGCAAAGTGGGTGGTGCTGTCCAACAAGGTCCCCGCCCAGGTCACGCGCCCCGCTCCTCCTTGAAATTGTTCCTTCGTCACCAGCCAGGCTCCCTTCGTTCCAAGGACCACCACTCGGTCTCCTCGCGCGGTTCCCACCAAGTCGCCTTGGTGAAAGCGGACGATGGGCATGCTGTCCAACTCAAAATGTGGCCGCCCCCCGCTCACTTGCCAGTGGGTGAATCCGTCGTTGGCAACGGTCCCTTCCTCGAACAGGCCGCGGGAGAGTTGCAGGAACTGGGGCAGCTCCTTCTTCCAACTGCGCTTGTCCGCCATGCCTTGAATGAAGGTGTGCCAATCTCGCCAATGCAAGCTGTCCGCTTGATCCATAAGGAACTGAGCGGCTTCGAGGTAGGGCCGGCCACCGTTCGTAAAGGAGATGCGCTCCTTTTGGAGAAGGGCGGTGGTGGCGGCGAGGGTGTCTATTTGGCCTGGGCGCCAAACCGTGCCTTCCAACCACCACCGAAAATCCCGCTTCAGCCACTTCAGTTCATCGTCCTGGTTCTTGCCAATCCACCCCTCCAAGGACTCCAACAGCGCATCGGTTTGCGGCGTTGCCTGTCCTGCTGCCACCCCCCACGCCAACAAGGCGCAGGCGATCATCACGAATCGCTTCATTGTTCGCTTTTTTTCCATTGCACGCATGCCCAGCCCTCTCGCTCCCACGCTTCCACTTGCTGCCAGCCGTGGCGCACCGCTTCCTCGCGCAACCGGTCCACATCGCTCGGATAGAAGCCGCTCATCAGCACCCAGCCCCCCGGCTTGAGGGCCAAATCATATGCGGACCAATCCCCCAACAAGATGTTGCGGTTGATGTTCGCACAAATGCCGTCGAACGCCTGAGGGTAATTGGGCAACAACCCGGCATCGCCGTGGAGGATTTCAATGTCCTCGATGGCATTCAGTTCAGCATTCGAACGGGTGTTTTCATAGCTCCACTCATCGATGTCGATGGCCACCACGCGGGTCGCTCCCAACTTCCGGGCCGCGATGGCCAGCACGCCGGTTCCACAGCCCATGTCGAGCACGGCTTGCCCCTTCAACGGAACATCGAGCAGGTGCCGCAGCATCTGCCATGTCGTGGCGTGGTGGCCCGTGCCAAAGGACATTTGAGGTTGGATGATCACGTCCAACCCCTGCTCCGGCGGGTTGTGAAACGGCGCCCGCATCCGCGCAAGTCCTTCCACGTCGATGGGGTCGTAGTCCGCTTCCCATGCCGCATTCCAATTGGCAGCCTCCACGCGCTCTTCCACGGCCTCGACATGTTCCATGCCGGGCATGCCCTTCAACCGGGTCACCACCTCCGACCAAGCCGCGGCCTCCACTTGCCCCCATGGCGCGTGCACCACCACTCCGCTGTCCGTGTTTTCGAACATATCAAACCCCACCTCACTCAGCCAAGCAATCGCCACATCCGAGGCCGGCTGCACGGGACGAAGGGTCAGCTCCAATTTCAAGAATGCGTTCATACCCCGAAGTTACAGGTCCATGGGCTGCATTCTCTCCGCGCGCGCGGGGGAGTTCTCAAATGTTATTCACCCGTTTTGCAGGCCGTCAGCAATGCGGACCAAATCCAAGAAATCATCCACCTTCAGGCTCGCCCCCCCTATCAGGCCCCCGTTTACATCGGGCTGACTGAACAACTCCGCTGCATTCGATGGCTTGCACGAACCACCGTACAGGATGGGAAGATTCGCTGCTGCATCCGGACCAAACCGCTCCGCCCACCACCCTCGGATGGCCGCGTGCATGGATTGCGCTTGATCGGCGGTAGCGGTGCGGCCGGTGCCAATGGCCCAAATCGGTTCGTAGGCCACTACGAGGCCTTCTGCATCGGTCAAGCCCGTGGTCGCGTGCTCCAATTGGGCGCATACAATGTCCTCCGGACGACCAGACTCCCGCTGTTCCAACGTCTCTCCGCAGCACAGAAACACCCGCAAACGCGCTGCGAGCGCCTGTTCCACTTTCGCCCGCACCACTTCGTCGGT
Organism: Flavobacteriales bacterium; assembly: GCA_023264155.1. GTDB lineage: Bacteria > Bacteroidota > Bacteroidia > Flavobacteriales_D > Sanyastnellaceae > JALQTD01. Next base: position 6,541 of record JALQTD010000026.1, read on the forward strand.
CTCCCCGAAATGCTCCCGCCGCTCGGAGTGGCCGATCAACACCGACTGCACTCCTGTGGACCGCAGCATTTCAGCGGTGAACTCACCCGTAAACGCCCCAAAACCGTGAGCGCTGCATTGCTGAGCGGCCCAGCTGAATCGGTATGCCCCTTCTTTAGCCAATGTCGCTAGATAAGGCGCGGGCGGAGCGATGACCACCTCGGTCTCTCCCGTGAGTTCATTCAAGGCGCTGAGGAATGGGTCCGTGAATTCCTGTGCCTCGTTCAGCAATTTGTTGCTCTTCCAGTTTCCAGCTACGATGTTGCGCATGACCTTTGTCTTGAATTGGGTGCAAATTTCGGACAACAATGAACAACTCCCACACGTGGAACACACCGGAAGAAGTCCTCGAAGCCTTTTGGGGGTTTGGAGCGTTTCGTGATTTCCAGCAGGGCCCCGTTCGGGACTTGTGTGCGGGCAAGGACGTGTTGGCCGTGCTGCCGACGGGCGGTGGGAAAACGGTATGCTACCAAGTTCCCGGGTTGTTCCGCGGGGGCATGTGCTTGGTCATTTCGCCCCTCATCGCCTTGATGAAGGACCAAATCGAAGGGCTCAAACGCAAAGGCATCCGTTGCGATGCCGTCACTGCAGAGGGAGGTCCACGGGACGCAGAACGGGCCTTGGAAAACGCGGCAGTAGGCGCCCTTCAGTTCCTCTACGTCAGCCCTGAGCGGTTGAAATCAGAGGCCTTCCTCGCCCGCATCGACCGCATGCCCATCCGCACCATCGCCATAGACGAAGCCCATTGCATTTCGCAGTGGGGCCACGATTTTCGGCCCGCCTACCGCGACATTGCCTCCTTGCGCGCGCTCAAACCCGATGCGGTGTGGGGCGCCTTCACTGCCACGGCCACTCCCGACGTCTTCGAGGACATCGCGGATCAACTGCAGCTGCATCAACCGGCCAAGCACCGGAGCAAGATGCGCCGGGCGAATTTGCACTACGGCGCCTGCCACGTGGGGGATGCGCAAGCGAGCCTGATCGAGGCCGTGAAGCAGGCCGAGGGAACGGGCCTTGTCTACGTGGGTACGCGGATTGCTGCAGAGCGTTGGGCGGACCGGCTGCAGCGCGCCGGGGTATCCGCCATGGCGTACCATGCCGGACTGGAGGCGAAGGAAAAGGCTGACCGCCAACGGAAGTGGATTGAAGGACGTTTGCGGGTGATGACCTGCACGAGTGCCTTCGGCATGGGAATCGACAAGCCCGATGTCCGGTGGGTGTTCCACGCGCATTTGCCCGCTGACCTCGAATCATACGTGCAAGAAGCCGGACGGGCCGGCCGCGATGGAGCGGCCAGCACCTGCGTCGTATTCCCGGATGACGCATTGTTCAAGGAGACTTCCGACCGGCTTGAACGCCGATTTCCCACATTGGATTTCATTCAATTGGTTTACCAAGCTTTGGCCAATCAAGGCCCCGTTGCCGTGGGCGACCAACCTTCCGAGCCGACCCGCTTTGCCTTGGCGGATTGGTGCAGGAATCATGGGCACGACGCACGCAACACCACTGCTGCCTTGCAGCTTTTGGTATCAGCAGGTTACATCAAAGCGGACCCCATCGCTTCGGTTGCCGCGGGGAAGTGGCAGTTGCTAGCCACCTCGGAACAATGCACGGAGTGGATTGAAAACCAAAGGTGGGGTTGGGAATTCCTCGACGCCTTGCGCAGGCATCCTGAGGCGAGGACGGGGATGGAAGTGCACCCGAAGCGCTGGGCAGAGCGGCATCACTTGCCGCAGAGTGCCGTGGTGCAATGGATGGAAAGGTGGGATCGCATGGGCATCGGAGAATGGCGCCCAATTGAACCCGGCTGGCGCATCCAGTGGCTGGAACCGCGCCGAGCTACTGAACGGATCTTCATACCTGCTTCCGCATTCGAAGAGCGCCGGGATCTGTTGCGGGCCAAATGGCAAAAGGTCCAAGATTACCTCGCCCACCCCGGCTGCCGTGCTCAATTCTTGGACGCCTACTTCGGGTCGGGAGAAGCTCCGGAACCCTGTGGCGTTTGCGATCATTGCCGGGCCTTAGCTTGGAAAGGAGAAGACTGGGTACGGAAGCAGGTGCCCTTGGGGGGGATGGATGGGCATGCTTTGGTCCGATCGATTCCTTTGCTGTTGAAGGATGCGGGCATCGAGGCTTTGCAAAGCATGCGCAATTCAGGTGCGTTGTATTCGCGCGGGAACCAAATCTACCTGACGGACTGAAGCTTGTCCCTATTTTCGCCGAAACATTCGATGGAACTTCCTTACGTCATCCTCAAGCCGCAAAAAGAGTCCGCTCTGAAGCGCCGCCACCCTTGGGTTTTCAGTGGAGCCATCCAAAGCCGGCATGGCAAACCGAAGTCCGGCGATCGCATCGCCGTGCGCACGGCTAGCGGTGATTGGATGGGTTGGGGACATTACACCAAGGGACAATCCATCGCGGTGCGGATGGTTGAATTCACCGGCCAGGCACCATCGCAAAACGTTTGGATCAACCGCATCGCTGATGCCGTGGCGTTGCGTGAAACCCTGGGGCTGATCGAGGGTGAGCACACCAACGCATGCCGGTTGGTGCATGGCGAGGGCGATGGACTGCCCGGGTTAATCGCAGACTGGTACGATGGCGTTGTGGTCCTTCAGGTGCACACCTTGGGCATGCTCAAAGAAAGGGAGCACTTGACCGAGGCGTTGCGCCACGTGCTTGGCGAGCGACTGAAGGCCGTCTATGACAAGAGCGCTGCGGTATTGGAGCGGCATCACGACATCGAGCACGCGGATGGGCTTTTATGGGGCGAGCTGCCCGCTCCTGTGCTCGCCAAGGAACATGGCCACCGCTTTGAAATTGATGTGGAGCAAGGCCAAAAAACCGGTTTTTTCCTCGACCAACGTGACAACCGCGCCCTCGTCGGTCAGTTCGCCAACCACAAACGCGTCCTGAATGTATTCAGTTACACAGGAGGATTCTCCATCGCAGCACTCGGCGGCGGAGCAACCGAAGTGCACAGTTTGGACAGTTCGAGGCGCGCACTCGATGTCGGAGATCGGAACGCGGAGCGAAACGGCTTCAGCAAGCAACACCTGTCCATAGAGGCCGACGCACTGGAGTACCTCCGACAGCACGCCGCCGACTACGATGTGGTGGTGCTTGATCCCCCGGCGTTTGCCAAAGGTATCCATGCAAAGGATGCAGCCATTCAAGCGTACAAGCGGCTCAACGCTTCGGCCATGCGCTCCATGCCGAAGCATGCCCTGCTCTTCACATTCAGTTGCTCCCAGGCAGTGGACGAACAAGCGTTCACGCGTGCCGTGCTTGCCGGTGCCTTGTCAGCCCAGCGAACGGTCCAAATCTTGAAACGCCTGCACCAACCAGCGGACCACCCGGTAGCCGGAGGACATCCCGAAGGAGCCTACCTGAAAGGGCTGCTGCTCCGGTTGGATTAAGGTTGCAAAGCGCGAAGCGTCCAGCCGCTCGCTGCTCGCTCATAGCGCCAACGGTGGTGCAACCGACTTGGCCGGCCTTGCCAGAATTCGACCACGTCCATGCGCACCGCATATCCCCCCCAATGCGGAGGTCGTGTGATGGTTTCCACATCGGCAAATCGCTTAGCCACCTCTTCAGCTCGTGCTTCAAGGCTCGTCCCAGGGGGCAGTGGTCGGCTCTGGTCGGATGACCACGCGCCGATTTGACTTTCGCGCGGCCGACTGGCAAAGTACGCATCGCTCACCGCACCCGGCACTTTCTCAACCCGGCCCTGAACACGAACCTGCCGCTCCAATTCAGGCCAAAAAAACGTCAGCGCCACCGCCGGATTCTGCTCCATTTGCACCGCCTTGTTCGAGCAGTAGTTCGTATAGAAGTGGATGGACTCCTCCTCGATGTCCTTGGCCAAAACCATGCGCGCATCCGGCAGGCCGTCCGCCCCCACCGTGGACAAGCACATCGCATTGAACTCATCCGGATTCACTTCACGGGCCTCGTTGAACCACCTCACCAGCAACTCCGCCGGCCCAGAAGGCAACAAATCGGAAGTCAAGGCATGCTTGTCGTAGCTTTTTCGAACAGCACTCAAATCAGTTTTCATCGTCGGGTCGTTTGGCAAAAAACATGAGGCTCCCTCCTTCGTCCACTTCCTGTCCAGGCTGGTGAGCATAACCAATGCGCGTGCATTCAACATCTACGAAACCACTGGAGTTCAACAGACGCGTCATGTTCTCGATGTTCGTGTAATGCAAGAAGGCCAGTTCCGTGGTTCCGGTTCGAGAATAAAACACATCTCCAGCGTCGTAACCCTGGCGACCGAGCTGCCATTTTTCGAAATCCGCCATCAATTGGGGGCCCCATTCGTGCGGGTCGTTGCGGTTGAACACATCGACAAACAGCATGCCGCCGGGTCGTAGTACGTCGAACAGTTGATGCAAAGCGGCTTGGCGCTCCGCTCGCGTCGCAATGTGGCTGAAGGCGTACAGGAAGGTGACGGCATCCAGACCTTGCAGTCCCGAATCACCTTCCCAGAAGCCCGTGCACATCCGAATGCCCCTGCTTGCAGCGATTTCAGCCATTTCAGGACTGAGGTCTGTTCCGTGAACCGTGTAGTGCAACCCACTTTCCGCCAGGATTTCCATGGCCCTGCGACCGGTGCCGCAGCCGACGTCCAACACGTTTCGAACCGATGAATCCGCATGAAGCTGTGCCAAACGCTCGGCAATGCAGGCATTCACCCCACGCGTGTAAGCCCGGCGGCGATCATCTGTGCGGTCGAGTCGGTCGTAGTCACCCGCTTGTGCGCGGTAGTACGCGGACAACAGGTGCTGAATGGCTGTGGAGCTTGGCTTGGGCACCACTGGCGAGATGGTGTGGCTCGCAGCTTCCGTGGATGCATCGAGGACAAACGCACCCCGCTCAATGGAGTCAAAGTGCACCTCGGGTAGGTTCAAGTCCGCTGCTGGAGCGGAGGCATTGCACGTGTAGACGTCACCAGCCTGCAAGTCGAACAACTGCAAACCACCTAAATCTTCCAATGCCGGTGCGTAGAGGTGCAAGGTGACCAAAGGTTCGTCCGCATTCCCATTGACCAGCCGGTGGATGGTGCCATCGGGTTCTGCTAAGACGCCATTCTTGAATGCGACGACGCGATCGGTTTGGCTTAAAACTCCTTCGCGCAAATGGAATCCATGGTGCTCGAGTTGTCCAGACAAACAAACCACATAGCCCCAGAACCCCTTGTGCCAATGCACCGCACTCTCCGCTCCCGGCTTCCAGTGCAGCAAAGCAATTTCAAAGGGTTCCAACGCCGCGATGTTCCTGCTGTAGGCCTCGCTCTCATTGAAGGGAGGTAGCGAATCCTGCCAAATCAAGTCAGCCCAAGGCTGATTGAACACCCAGTTTCCCAATTCTTCCATGGAGGGAGCGGTCGCTTTGAATGTGCGCGCCCGTTGAACCAGTTCTTGCAAGTCAAACATCGCTGCAATTTAAGGCGCAGCCCACGGTTAAATCGTGCAATGAAACCTTGCACGTCGAATTGCGTATTTCACCCCATGAGAAACTTGATAGTCAACTACAAGAACTTGCCATCGCAAGTGCGAATGGCCATTGAAGAGCGCTACCCCGACGGGTATGAAGACCACGCGTTTGAGTTCGAAATGCCCGGAAAGAACCTGATCTGCCGGGCCATCCGTGTGAGCTTGGAAGGGGTGAACTACCTCATCAAACTCGACCAGCGCTACAAGAACACCGACTTCCTCCTGGACGACGAGTGGTGATCACATGTCTTGGGCCCGAATGGTTCGGGTCCAAATGGTATCGCCTGCAACCCCACGCATGACGATTTCCAATTCTCGGTCCTTCCTCGGACCGGAGAAATTCAATTCGGCAAAGTGCCGTTCTCCGATCATGGTGCCCTCCACCCTCAAGGTGTTCGGCTCATCCGTGTGGTCATAGCTTGAGCTGGTCAACGGACTAGCCGTCAGGTCATACACCCAATGTCCGTTCGGCAACTGCAGCTGAGTCAACTCGCCGTTGTGCCGATCACCGGACAGGAAAATGACTCCGCGAATGTCCTCCTCATTCAAGCGGCGAATGATCGCCTCGCGTTCTGTTGGAAACTGGGCGTGGTTCTCATAAATCGCGGCGTCTGAAAGGAATTGTCCGCCGACGGCAACAACTTTAAAGGGCGCTCGGCTGTTCGATAGTGCTGCCATGAGCCAATCAATCTGCGCTTCACCCAAGATTTGACTCGTTTGGGTGACGTTTCGGTGGTTCACCCGGTGGTATCGGTTGTCGAGCAAGAAGAACTCCACATCCATGAACCGAAACTGGGTCGTGATGCCGCCTTCCTCACCGGGCAAGCCATAACCTGGGTTGGCCCAAAATGACTCAAAGGCCTGCTGCGACCAGTCCTTGTGGAGAAAAGAGCCGTCGCAATCATTCGGCCCGAAATCGTGGTCGTCCCAAATCGCCACATTCGGCTGGGACTTGAGCAAACCCTGCAATTCAGGCGTAGCGCGCATGTGCCCGTACCGGTGGCCAAAACCTGCGTAACTCCCGAAATCGACCTCACGCAGGTAAATGTTGTCTCCCAACCAAACCATCAAGTCGGCATCGGATGCCGCCATGGTCTCAAAAATTTCGTACTCCCCGCCATACCCCTTCCCTGGCCGGTCGTAAGCAGGTTCGTTGATGTAGGCACAGCTTCCCGTCAGGACTTTGAATGCTGGCGGATCCGTTCGGTAATCCCAAAGTGGCTGTGTCGAGAACTCAACCACATCCAACGCGCGGCCCGCCGAAACCAATTCCCCCCGATAAGTGACCCCAGGTTCGAGCAATGCAATCTCTGTTGTCGCCGTATTGAAATCAGCGCTCTCAGGATGAACGGTCACTTGTTTGACGAGGGAGTCGTTTGATTGCGCGTAAATCAGCCATTCAGCAGGGGCATCCACTGCACTGAATTGATTCCACAATTGCACGCTGCGCATTTCGGTGTGTCCGATCATCGTGCCACAAGCAAGTTCACTTGCTCTCTGCGTTTGCTCAGCACCTCCGGGCGCACACGCTTGCAGAAGCGAGGCAAACAACGCCATCCAAGTCCATGGTGATTTCATGCAGCGAATTTACACTTGCGGGAATGAAAAAAGGGGAACCGAAGTTCCCCTTTCTTGTATTATCGTCCGAACAGGATCGTCAAAAACTCTCCTCGTGATTAGCGAGTTACAACGATGTTCTGAGCATCGGAGAAGTTCGTGTGCGTCACAGAGACCATGTAGTTACCTGCAGCGAGGTCATGCTCCACAACGATGCGATTTCCACCGACGATGTTAGCTTGCGTGATTTCTTGTGCCATGGCCACTTTTCCAGCCATGTCCGTCACTTCCAACACGATGTTCTCTCCTCCGAGGTTCAACTCACGGTCGAACTTGAGGCTGAACGTGCTTTCGAACACTGGGTTCGGGAAGATGCTCCAAGAAGTAGTGGCGTCAACGTTCGTGAATCCAGCAGCAGGTCCGTTGTTCTGACCCGTGCAAGAACCGTCGTTGTACGTTGCTTCGACGTTGAAGTTAGCGGCAGAAGCGTCGGTGCATCCGAACACTTGAGCGTCCTCTGAGGTGAACGTCAAGTCGTGTGCGCGCCATGCAGCACCGTCCGCATCCCATCCTTGGAGGTTCAAAACGCCCGTAGCCGTTCCGTCCGTCGTCAATTGCATAAGCAAAACGCGGTTTCCAGCTTCAGCTGCAGCTTGGACGTCGGTAGGAACCACGAACCAAGCACCGTCCGTCACCGTCAATTCGTTACCACCCAAGAATTGGTTGTAATCGACACCGACCGTCCAGAGGTTGTTGTTGTTGCTGTTGCGGGCACCGATGGTTACCCATGAGTCATAAGCCAAAGAAGCATCCAACGCCACAATCTGCTCGTTGACGTCCAAAGACGAGAAGCTTCCGTACTGGTGTTGGAAGAATGATCCCGTGGTGGCAACGTTCAAAACGTGCTCTCCGTCAGCAAAGACCGCGTGCAATGAGTGTTCAGCAGAAGGAAGCACGGCGTAAACGCGGTACGTGTTTCCTTCAACTTGGCCGCCGTTGTTTACGGCTTCTACGACCAACTCAACGTTGCTAGCGCTCGCCCCGTATCCGAGGAACAGCGCCGCTGCGAGTGTGAAAAGGTTCTTCATGTGATTGTGTAGTTAGATGTTTCTGATTAAGTCCTGTTTGAACATACGCCGATAAAGATAAGCACGAGATTTCAAAAATCCCAACGATTTCCCCATGAACTTAACAAAAAATTCATAGACGTAACCCAATATCGCATCGACAAAGACATTCTCTTCTTTCATGAAATGGCTGCCCAGGCTTCAGAAATCGCTCCACAAATTCGGTGGGCCAGTTCCCTTGTTTGGGCATTCAACCCTCCGAATATACGAAAGATATCTGAACGCCAAAAGCACGCGCAGCGAACGGGGACACCTTAAATTTGTCCAAAAGCAACTCGCCACCATTCATGACGACTTCTTCTCCATTCCTTGCCCACGGCATCGCCGGCCACCTCGTTTCAACGAAGGAAAACGGAAATTCAACTCCTATATATAGTGCGCTCGACGGAACGGTGGTCGCAAGCACCAGCACGGAAGGCCTCGATTTGTCCGCTGCCTATACCTACGCTCGCGAGGTAGGCAACCCCAATTTGCGCAAGATGACCTTTCAAGAACGGGGCAGGATGCTGAAGCGCTTGGCGTTGCACCTGCACGCTCGAAAGGAACGGTTCTACGAAGTCAGCTGGTCCACCGGCGCCACACGCACCGACGCGTGGATTGACATTGAAGGAGGAATCGGCAACCTATTCAGTTATGCAAGTCTGCGGCGCAAGTTGCCCAACACGCCCTTCGCCCTCGACGGGGAGTCCCTGGGGTTGAGCAAAGGCGGCACCTTCAGCGGCCACCACATTTTGACCCCACGCGAAGGGGTGGCGGTGCACATCAATGCGTTCAACTTTCCGGTTTGGGGCATGTTGGAGAAAGCCGCCGTGAACTGGCTGGCGGGCATGCCGTGCATCGTAAAGCCCGCGACCGCTACGAGCCATTTGACGGAGGCGGTATGCCGAGAGATCTGGGCCAGTGGCATCTTGCCGGACGGGGCGTTGCAATGGGTGTGTGGCAGCGCTCGGGACATCCTCGACCACGTGGATGAGCGCGATGTGGTCACGTTTACGGGGAGCGCGGCCACGGGGAGAAAGCTGCGCCAGGCTCCGAGGATTCAGGCGTTGTCCGTGCCGTTCAACTTGGAGGCGGATTCGCTGAATGCTGCCGTGTTGGGCGCTACTGTTGAGCCCGGGGACCCTGAATTTGAGCTGTTCATCAAGGAGGTGCGCAAGGAGATGACGGTGAAATGCGGCCAAAAATGCACCGCCGTTCGCCGCATCCTCGTTCCCCGCCACCTCATGGACGCCACGCAGGAAGCCCTGATTGCTTCGCTGGAACGCACCGCCATCGGCGACCCGCGTAAGGAAGGCGTGCGCATGGGGGCGCTCGTGAGCAAGGACCAAGTGGAGGAAGTGCGGAACCAAGCAGCGAAAATTGGGCGCGATGCGGATTTGGTCTATCACCCGGAAGGCCAGTTCCTCTCGGATGCGCCTGAAGCGGGGGCGTTCCTGACGCCGATGGTGTTCCGCACGGATCGGCCGATGGATGCCGCGGCGTGTCACGAGGTGGAAGCGTTTGGCCCCGTGAGCACGTTGATGGCGTACGATGGGGTGGAAGAGGCGGCTGTTTTGGCCAAAATGGGGCGCGGCTCCCTCTGCTGCTCCATCACCACCCACTCCCCGAAGGAAGCCCAAGACTTCGTGTACAACGCGGCCTCCATGCACGGCCGCATGCTCGTGCTCGACCGGGACTGCGCCAAAGAATCCACGGGACACGGCTCCCCCCTCCCCTTGCTCGTGCACGGCGGGCCGGGCCGCGCCGGTGGCGGCGAAGAAATGGGCGGTATCCGCGGCGTGAAACACTACATGCAGCGCACGGCGTTGCAAGGTTCCCCCACCATGCTCAGCGCCATCACCCAACAGTACCAACCCGGCGGAGCTCAAATTGAATCCGAGCCCCACGTGTTCAGAAAGCACTTCGAGGAGCTTGAAATCGGGGACACCGTGACCACCCACAAGCACACGGTGACCGAGGCAGACATCGTCAATTTTGCCAATGTCAGCGGCGACAACTTCTACGCGCACGTGGATGCCACCAGCTTGGACGGCACCATTTTTGAGCGCCGCGTGGCGCACGGTTACTTCGTCCTGAGCAAAGCTGCTGGACTCTTCGTCGACCCGAAAAAAGGGCCGGTGCTGTTGAATTATGGCATCGAAGAGGCGCGCTTCACAAAGCCCGTTTACCCCGGCGCCACCATCGGCGTTCGGCTTACGGTCAAAGAAAAGATTGCCCAAGAAAAACGGGACGCGGACGACATCGCAAAGGGCATCGTGAAATTCCTCGTTGACGTCTACGACGAAACGGGCGAAACGGTCGCACTGGCCACCATCCTGACCATGGTCAAGATGAAAAACCAAGCCGACTGAGCCATGCGGGGATGGTGCGCCGTTGCTTGCCTGTTGCCGCTTTGGTCAACCGCCCAGGAACCCACAGCCGTTCCGGACACGGTGCCGTTGCTCAAGCAGGTCATTTCTGTGGAATCGGCGACCAGCGACCTCCAGGCGCTTGAACGGTGGATCCTCGGTACCCATCCTGCGGCCTTGACCGACGACAGCCTGCTCATCATAGGCGCGGTTCGACGCGCGACGCACCAGTTGCAGCATCCCCAGTCGAATTGGATGTTCGCCCGCACGGTGGCTGAGGTCATGGCCACACTGGGCGACAGCCACACGGGCTTGAATTGGCGGGCTTTGACGCAGGAAATTGCTGCTACTTGGGGGCGGTTTCCGGAAGCCGTTCATTTGGATGGAGGCCAAATCCGCACCGCCTCCACCCAAGAGCGCATCGACAGCGTAAACCACTGGCGTGCCCGCGCCGTGCTCGAAAATGCCCGCAGCATGTGCTCCGCTGAAAGCGGTGCGCGCCCTTCGCACTACCGGCGGGCTGCCACCCTTTGGCCTTGGGTCGCCGCGGTCCCAGGCCCCGGAGTCGGCGAGGGAGAGGTCCTTGCGTGGACCGAATCCGGAGCCGCGCTACCGATGTTGCCCCCTGCTCCCCCACCTGCCGCGCGACCTTCCCGCGACTCCGGAGTGCGCGCCTCGTTCGCCGGACGCGTCGCCACCTTGACCATCCCGTCCTTTTCGAAGGGCAGCGCGGGCCACTTCCACCGCCGAATCAACCGGTTTTTCCGCCAAGTTCAGCGCAAGCGAGTGGAAGGAATTGCCATCGACCTCCGGGGGAATCCGGGGGGGCTCACTTCACGGATGGAGGCCCTGGCCGCACATTTGATGGCGGAGCCGGACGTGCTCATGCAGCGGCTCGTTTACCGCAACACGGCGCAAGCCCGCGCGGCCTTTGCCCCGGAATTTGCAGCAGCTCGGCCGCGCCAACGCGAGCGTTGGGCCCAGCGGGACCGCTGGGCCGCTTGGCGGTTGGAGGTGGACACGCTTGCAGAAGGGGCAACGTGGCAAGGCGCCTTGCGCGCCTTGCAGCCGCATCGGAAGCGTTTCACCGGCCCGGTGGCCGTGCTGGTAGACGGATCCACTGCATCCACCGCAGCGCATTTCGCCATGTGGGCGGACCAAGCGCCCCACCGCACGGCCTTGGGGGAACCGGCCCTGACCAGCCTCCACGGTACCGGGGCGCACGCTGCCACGTGGACCTTGCCCGCTTCGGGGCTGCCGGTCGTGTGCTCGACCATGCGCGTGTGGGTCACCGACGGGGGCGATTGGAACGTGGGGCAGTGGATGCCGGGCGTTGTGTGCCCCCACCTCGATGCTCCCGAAACCGCGATGGAATGGCTGCTATCGCAATGAAAATCAGCGCCACCTTCCTGATGCTTACCGGGGCTTTGCTCGCGGGTGCCCAGCAGGAATTGCCCTGTGACGCGCTCTCGGAGTGGGCGCCCAAGGAGGCCCGGTGGTGGGCGGACTTTCAAGGCCAAACCCGCCACTGGAGCTGGACCCCCGCACTCGAAATGACCCTGCTCGATGCGGTGTGCCTGAGCGCACGGCGCCTTGAGGCGGTAGCCGGTCGCATGGAACGCGCAGAAGCCGAAGGGCTTCCAGGGCTCGCCGATTCGCTGCAGGTGTTCCGCGCGGAACAAGGGAGCATTCGTCAGGACCGCGATGCGGCGTTCTTGGCCGCTGTGCCGATGGCCTGGTGGCCCGAGTTGCAAGCGGTGCTGAACCCGCCGAAGCCCGCCGTGCTGCATTTCGGGGTGCACGATCGGATGAAGTGCGCCGTTTGCGTGCCGGGAGTGACGGAATAGTGGGGCTGCGGTTGGGGTTTGGCCCAAAACATCCGATTTTCGCCCCACCAAACCGCCCGCATGCACGCCACGCCCCACCTCCCCTTGCTCGCCCTCGCGACTGCCCTGTTCAGCTGCACCCAACAACCTGATTCGGAGCGCCTTCCGCTTCACGCCCAAGTGGACCCCTTCATCGGCACAGGCGGCCACGGCCACACGTACCCGGGCGCTACCTCGCCCTTCGGCATGGTGCAACTCAGCCCGGACACGCGGCTCGAAGGCTGGGACGGCTGCGGCGGCTACCACTACAGCGATTCGGTCATTTACGGCTTCAGCCACACCCACCTCCAAGGCACCGGCGTCAGCGATTACGGGGACATCCTGTTCATGCCCTGCACGCAGTTCAAAGCAGGCCAGGACACGTGGCGGGATCGGTATGCGAGCCGATTTGACCACGGCAGTGAATCCGCCCACGCCGGCTATTACAAGGTGCACCTCAGCGACCACGGCATCGGTGTTGAATTGACGTCCACGCCGCGGACCGGCATACAGCGCTACCGGCTCGACCAAGCCGACACGCTGACCTTGGTCATCGACTTGGAACACCGGGACGAGCTGCTGCAATACAGCATCTACCCGCTCGACGATTCCACGCTCGTGGGCCACCGGGTTTCGGAGGCCTGGGCGCGCGAGCAGCACGTGTATTTCGCAGCCCGCTTCAGTGCGCCGTTTGCCTGGCGGGATGCCTTCGGCGACGTCATCACGCGGGGCGTGCGCGAAGATGGCACCCTCGAGCAGATCATGGAGTACGTGCCGGTTTTTGCGGCCGATTTCGGGGTGGTTGATTCGCTCATCGTCCGGACGGGCATCAGCCTCGTCGACATCGAGGGGGCGGTGCGGAATTTGGAGGCGGAAGCGCCGCATGGGGACTTCGATCGCTATGTGCGGGAGAACGAGGCGCGGTGGGACGAGCAATTGGGGCGGATGGAAGTCGAAGGCGGCAGCCACGCCGACCGGACGAATTTTTATACGGCGCTTTATCACAGTTGCACGGTGCCGAATTTGGCGTCCGATGCCGATGGGCGGTACCGCGGAACCGACCTGCAGGTGCACCAGCTCGCCGAGCAGGAGGGCGACCATTACACGGTCTTTTCCCTTTGGGATACCTTCCGGGCGTTGCACCCGTTGCTGAACTGGCTGGAGCCGGAGCGCACCCGCGATTTTGCCCGGACGTTTTTGCGGATGTACGAACAGGGCGGGCAGTTGCCGGTGTGGGAGCTCGCCGCGAATTATACGGGGTGCATGATCGGTTACCAC
>JALQTD010000270.1 GCA_023264155.1 Flavobacteriales bacterium
AGCACATTCAATTTGTTCAAAGCATTCACTGAACGCATTCACGCCCGCCGGTTCTCTTCCTAACTTTCGAAGCCCAACCCCACCCCATGCCTGAAATCATCCTCGGCCTCAACGCCTACCACGCCGATTCCTCCGCCGCCATCTTCGTGGATGGCACCCTCATTGCTGCCACCGAAGAAGAGCGATTCCGCCGGATCAAGCACTGGGCCGGGTTTCCGAGTGAGGCCATCAAGTTCTGCCTGAGGGAAGTGGGGTGTACGCTGGGCGACCTGACCGCCATCACGATCGGGCGCGACCCGAAGGCAAAACGGGCGAACAAGGCCGCCTTCGTATTCAAGCACCCACGGGTGGCGAAGGCGTTGTGGAGCCAGCGGTCGGCGAACAAGGACGACATTTTGCTCCTGCACGAGCGGTTCAGGGAGGTGGAGCCGGGGGTGGACGTGGAGGCCGTGAAGGCGAAGCTGCGCTTCATCGAGCACCACCGGAGCCACCTCGCGAGCGCGTTCTATGCGTCGCCGTACGAGGAGGCCGCGATTTTGAGCATCGACGGCAGTGGGGACTTCACGACGACCATGCTTGGCCGGGGCAAGGGGACCGAGATCGAGGTGCTGGAATCGGTGGACTTTCCGGCGTCGGTGGGTTTGTTCTACACGGCGTTTACGCAATACCTCGGCTTCCCGCATTATGGGGACGAGTACAAGGTGATGGGGCTGGCGCCGTATGGCGAGCCGCGCTTCGTGGAGCAAGTCGCCGAGGTACTGCCGCTCAAGCCGGGCGGGCTGTACGCGTGGCAGCCGGACTTTTTTGACTTCACGGGCGGCGTGGTGAGTTACCCGGATCATTTGCCGACGGTGGCGCCGATTTTCAGCGAACGGTTCGAGGCGTTGTTTGGGCCGGCGCGGAAGGCGGGGGAGCCGTTGACGCAGGCGCACAAGGATTTGGCCTCATCGGTGCAGCGCCACACGGAGCACGTGATTTTCCACATCTTGCACCGGCTGCATGAGCTGACAGGGCCTCGACAAGGTGTGCATCGCAGGCGGGGTAGCCCAAAACTCAGTCGCAAACGGTAAAATCACCCGCAACACGCCGTTCACCGCCGCCTACATCCCCTCGGCCGGGCACGATGCCGGCATCTCCATGGGCTCCGCCCAGTACCACATCCACGCGCAACTCGGGCGGCCGCGCACGGCCCCGATCTTCAGCGCCTACACCGGCAGCGCATTCCCGGACGACTTCATCCAGGACTACCTGACCGAGCGCGGCATCGCCTTCGAACACATCGCCTCCGACGAGGCCCTGTACGACCGGGTTTCCGACGCCCTCATCGGCGGCGCCGTGGTGGGGTGGTTCAGCGGCCGGGCCGAGTTCGGGCCGCGCGCCCTCGGCGGCCGCTCCATCCTCGCCGATCCCCGGCGCGACGACGCAAAGGAGCTCCTGAACTCAAAAATCAAGCGCCGCGAGAGCTTCCGTCCCTTCGCCCCGTCCATCCTCGCCGAACACGTGGCCGATTGGTTCGAACTGGCCGAACCCGTGCCGTTCATGGAAAAGGTGTACCCCATCAAGCCGTCCCGCCGCGCCGCCATCCCGGCCGTCACCCACGTCGACGGCAGCGGCCGCCTCCAATCCGTGCTGCGCGACGTAGCCCCCCGCTACCACGGGCTCATCAGCGCCTTCCACGCAAAAACCGGCGTCCCCATCCTGCTCAACACGAGCTTCAACGAAAACGAGCCCATCGTCAACGCGCCCGAGCACGCCCTCGACTGCTACCTCCGCACGCAAATGGACCTCCTGGTCCTCGGCAACTGCGTGATTCAGCGCAGCTGAGCGGCGAAACCCGCATAAATCTGACGAAGAAAGGTTAGGCT
>JALQTD010000271.1 GCA_023264155.1 Flavobacteriales bacterium
GGGTTCTCGAAGGCGTTGACTGGTTTGGATCCTGAGACCACCTATTACTACGCGGCGTTTGCGACGAACCAGGTGGGCACCGGTTACAGCGACACGTTGAGCTTCACTACGACCCCGTGGGCATGTGGGGATCCGTGGGTTTATAACGATGGAACCTATGAGACGGTTGAAGCATTCGGCGACTGTTGGTTTGCCCAAAACTTGGCAACGAATCGCTTCGCGAACGGCGATTCCATCCCCACGGAATTGTCAGAAACGGATTGGGAAATGACCCTCGACCCGGCATGGACGGCGCTTGGTGAGAATGCCGAAGAACAGGCGGCCTACCTCGAAACGTATGGCGCGCTGTACAACTTCTTGGCGGTGAACGATGCCCGAGGATTGTGCCCGACGGGATGGCACGTGGCTTCATCCCAGGAGTGGTGGGATTTGAAGGACAGCCTCATGGATCCGACTTCAACAAGTGAAATCAAGTCCATTGCACCTGCATGGAACGGAACGAATGAGACGGGACTTTCCATGTTGCCAAGTGGATACTACCGTCCAATCGTTTCGTACGACAACACCGATGGCGAATTGAGGACCTACACAACTCAAGGATACGAGGAGTACACGAATGTGTGGACAGCGTCAGCCTCATCATCCGGGGCGCCCATTGCCTATTCCATCGGAGATGCCCTGAACGGGGGCCAGATTTCGCACCCTCAAATCGGTCGAAGTGTTCGCTGTGTCAAGGGTGACATGGGTCCGGTTGAGGTCCTTGCGCCGGTCATTCAGCCGCAGCACATTCGTGTCGATTCGACGGGTGCTACCGCTGCTGTCGTGGCGTTTGGCATCACGGAAGGCTGGGACAATGCCATCACGCAGGCTAAGGTGAGGATCGGTGAAGATCGCATCACGACCGAAACCTTCATTGCGTCAAGCGTAGAAGCGGATACCATCCAAATTGAAGTGACGGACTTGTCACCCGGGACGCAGTACTGGTACCAAGCGATTGCGTACTCGGGCGATAAAATCGGATACGGCTACTGGCAGACCTTCACCACGGCATTGGATGTTCCCACCATGGGAACCCTTGCAGCAACGGATTTGGCCCCCGCTAGTGCAACATTGAATGGCTCTGTTGATGGCAATGGAGGAGCGGAATTGTCCGCTACGGGTTTCATCTGGGGAACGAATGCATCCCTCGACACCACGACCTCTGTGGCAGGTTCTGGCACGTCAGGTAGTTTCACGGCCGCATTGACAGGATTGGAGCCCGCGACCACCTACTACTTCTCAGCATTCGGCACCAACAGCGAGGGTACCGCATACGGCGACACCCTCAGCTTCGATTCACCTTCCTCGATTGCGCCTGAAGTGACGACGTCGGAAGCGACGGACATCGATGCGTTCACCGCCGTACTTAACGGAACGGTGGGTTACGACGGAGGTGCTGAAGTGACGGCTACGGGCTTCGTTTGGAGCGCGGATTCGGCCTTCACAACGCCTCAAGACCTTGCCGGTTCAGCGATTTCCGGTGACTTCTCCGCTGAGATCACGGGCTTGACCGTGGACTCCACTTATTACTACACCGCTTACGCGACCAACGCGGCAGGCACATCTTATGGAGATACCATGAGTTTTACCGCGGTGGAGCCACCGTTCTTGTGTGGTGGATCAGGTTCGGTGCATTACAACGGACATAGCTACGCAACAATTCACCGTGGAAACCAGTGCTGGTTTACCGAAAACCTGCAGTCGGATTTGTTCACGAATGGGGATCCCATTCAAATGGTGTTAACCGGTTGGAGCGGCATTGGTAATT
Organism: Flavobacteriales bacterium; assembly: GCA_023264155.1. Taxonomy (GTDB): domain Bacteria; phylum Bacteroidota; class Bacteroidia; order Flavobacteriales_D; family Sanyastnellaceae; genus JALQTD01. The sequence continues at coordinate 1,808 of JALQTD010000271.1, forward strand.
CGGGGACACCTGCACTGACGCCGTATGACTACGACACGTTGAA
>JALQTD010000272.1 GCA_023264155.1 Flavobacteriales bacterium
ATGTCCTCGTTGTAGCCGAGCCAGAAGTTGCCGAGCCCGTTGTTCCACGCGCTGTTGCCCATCCCGTTGTTCACCGCGAGGTTGGCGCCTGAGATTTGGACCAAATCCAATTCCGCATCCACCACGACATACTCCGCCAACCCCGGCACCACCTGCGCCTCCAGCGCCTCCACCTGGGCCTGCAACTCCGCAATCGTCGCCACCAACGTCCCCAGCAGCGCCCCCAATTCCACCTCCCCATCCACCAAGATCGCCTCCGGCTCGAACTCGCCACCAAACCCCGCCAGCAGCTGCATCAAGTCCGTGATTCCGAGCAGCCCGTCCACGTTGCTGTCCGGGTTGTACGGCGGCGTCACCTCCACGTTATTTTGCGCGGTCGCGCCCATCGCCAGGGCGCATCCGATCATCAGGGTCCAAATCTTGTTCATCGCTACATTCGGTTTGGTAAGATAGTCTCATCAAGAAACACTAATGACTGACCAGTGTAATAATACGACCAAAATAATTATACATTCAGTACGTCGATTGGTTACCAGTCGGATAGAGACGGGAGGATGGGGTCGTTACCGGAAATCCCCAAACTTTTGCGCAATTGATATTTGTACGTGAGAACGGCCGGTCGAGTTAGGTTAAAGACCTGACTGGTTTCATCCATGCCCAGTCCAATCTTCAAGCACTTGGCAAGTTCAATTCATAGTCAAAAGCGGCTGAATCAATTCCTTAGTCACCCGATGCTCGGCGAGTTGTTCGGCATGCGCTTCAACTCAACCGGCTGGTTCTCCGGTTGGAACCCCAACTTGCTGATGGCTGCGGGTAGGAGAAGTACATGTACCAATGGTGCATACGACAAACACAACCACGCGTCCATGTGGACCACGGATGAAGGCAACACGGTTGGAGACGGGCTTACCGTCCGCGTAGGTTACAGACGAGTCACTCCAGGCACTAACAGCGCGAAGTCAGCCAGGACAAGCATACGGGTGGATCCATTCGATGCGTGAAGGAATAACCCACGCGCGTGAATTGAATTTGTGATTGTTCAAGTGCAGTACGACTTTTGTTTTCATGAATTCCTCGGTCCCTCGTCGCGCTGAACTCCGGCTTGAAAGTTTCGATCGTGCCATGCGGCAATTGACTATAGCCGTTGAGCGCGTGTCTCCCTCGGATGACGATGACATCAGCCTCCAAGAGGAAGGGCTCATCCAGCGCTTTGAGTATTGCTTTGAGTTAGCCTGGAAACTGCTCAAGGACATTGCTGATGAATCGACGGGGATGGATGATTTGCGGGTCGCAGGGCCACGCGCAGCCATAATGTGGGCCCAGACCTCCGGTTGGGTGCGCAATGGAGAGCTCTGGCTGTCCATGTTGCGAAGCCGAAACGTTACTACGCATGTATACGACAGAGTAACGATTCAGCCGATATTGAACTTGATCAGAGGCCTTTACTTTACTGCATTGAATGAACTTAGGGAAAGAGCTCGAAATTATCTTGCGCCCGACGCGAGCTGAACAATTGTGGTTGGGGATCCGCCAGTCGTTTTGGGATGCGCTTCGCGAGATTTTCGTGCGTCACCCTGATGTAGAGGCTGTTGTGGTTTTCGGTTCCAGGGCCCGGCAAACACACCACTGTGGTTCGGACATCGATTTGTGTGTGTTTGGCCGTGATTACAATTCCGCAATCCATGATCAAATTTCAAACGAAATTGATGCGCTATTTTATCCGTGGAAGGTAGACATCATCCATTGGGAACGCAGCGCCTCCCTTCGTTGGCGCAATGAAGTCCGCCGGGATGCGCTTCTACTCTTTAATCGTTCCAAATCGACGGA
>JALQTD010000273.1 GCA_023264155.1 Flavobacteriales bacterium
TGTATTCGGCGGGATAGTTTGCCTTGAGGTAAGCGGTTTGGTATGCAACCCACGCGTAACACGTGGAATGCGACTTGTTGAACGCGTAGGACGCAAACGCCTCCCAGTCCTTCCAAATCTTCTCGAGCTTGGTCGCATCGTGGCCCTTCGCCACCCCTTGATCGATGAACTTCGGCTTCATCTTGTCGATCAGGTCCTTCTTCTTCTTGCCCATCGCCTTCCGCAAGCTGTCCGCCTCCCCTTTCGTGAAGCCCGCGAGCTTCTGGGAAAGCAGCATGACCTGCTCCTGGTAGACCGTGATGCCGTAGGTCTCCTGGAGGTACTCCTCGCAGGCATCGAGGTCATACGTGATCGGTTCCTGGCCGTGCTTCCGGCGGATGAACGACGGAATGTATTCGAGCGGGCCCGGGCGGTAGAGCGCGTTCATGGCGATGAGGTCCGCGAATACCGTGGGCTTGAGCTCCTTCAGGTACTTCTGCATCCCCGCCGATTCGTATTGGAAGATGCTGACCGTGTCGCCGCGCTGGAAGAGTTCGTAGGTCTTGACGTCGTCAAGGGGGAAGCTGTCGGGGTCGAGGTCCAAACCATGGCGCTCCTTGACATTCCGCACCGCATCCTTGATGATGGTCAGGGTCTTCAACCCCAGGAAGTCCATCTTAAGCAGTCCCGCGTCTTCGGCCACCGCGTTGTCGAACTGCGTGCACGCCATGTCGCTGTCCTTGGCGGTGGCGATGGGCACGTAGTTCGTGATGTCCGACGGGGTGATGATGACGCCGCAGGCGTGGATGCCCGTGTTGCGGACGGAGCCTTCGAGGACGCGCGCGGTTTGGAGGGTTTGGCCATCGAGGCCGGGGCGGCCCGCAATTTCCTTGATCTGCTTGATCATCTCCATGCCCTCCGACCGCACCTTTTCTTTGAGGGCTTTGTCGTCGAGGGAGAACAGCTTTTTCAAGCTGATGTCGGGAAGGAGCTTGGCGATGCGGTCGGCGTCGGCGAGGGGGAGTTCCATCACCCGGGCGGTGTCCCGCACGGACGACTTGGCGGCCATCGTGCCGTAGGTGATGATTTGGGCGACCTGGTTCGCGCCGTACTTGTCGATGACGTAATCGATGACGCGGCCCCGGCCTTCGTCGTCGAAGTCGATGTCGATATCAGGGAGCGAGACCCGGTCGGGGTTCAAGAACCGTTCGAAAAGCAGGTCGTACTCGATGGGGTCCACGTTCGTGATGCCGATGCAGTAGGCCACGGCCGAACCTGCAGCCGAACCCCGGCCCGGTCCCACGCTCACCCCCATCTCGCGGGCGGCGCTGGTGAAGTCCTGAACGATGAGGAAATACCCCGGATACCCGGTGTTCTCGATCGTCATCAGCTCGAAGTCGAGTCGCTCGCGGATTTCATCGGTGATGGTGCCGTACCGGCGTTTGGCCCCCTCGTAAGTCAAGTGCTTCAGGTAGGCGTTCTCCCCGCGCTTGCCCCCGTCCTTCGCGTCCTCCGCGTGCACAAATTCCTCGGGAATCTCGTATGCCGGCAGCAAGACATCGCGCTCAAGGACGTAACCCTCGCACGACTCCGCAATCGCAGCAGCCGTGGAAATCGCTTCGGGCAAGTCGGCAAACAGCCGCTTCATCTCGTCCGAGTTCTTCAGGTAGAACTCCTCGTTGGGGAAGCCAAACCGGAATTCCCGTCCCCGCTTGCCGATGTAACGCTTGGGCTTCGAGACGTTGGCCGCATCCTTTACGCACAACAGGATGTCGTGCGCGTCCGCTTGGGCCTTGTACGTATAATAGGTGTTGTTCGCCGCGATGTATTGGACGTCGTGGGCAGCAC
>JALQTD010000274.1 GCA_023264155.1 Flavobacteriales bacterium
AAATTCACGCGCGCCGCCTCCAAGCGCTCCACCGCCCGCTGCGCTTGGCCCAGCTCGCTCGCCGCCCACCCCGCGTGGTAGAGCAGCTCGGCATCCATCGGAAACCGCGCCAAGGCCGCTTCTGCATCCGCCGCAAGCGCCTCCCAATCCCCCGTCACCCCGTCGAGCGCCACCAACTGCCGCCACGCCCGCAACACATGCGGCCCGACCGCTGTGGCCTCCAACGCATGCAACCGCGCCGCCGCGAAATCGTCATCGGCCACCGCCACTTCCGCGGCCATCAAGTGCAAAGTCGGTTCCCCCGCATGTTGTTCGAGCGCCGCGGCAAGCAACGGACGAAGGGGCGCCGAAACCGTGGGGCTGTAGAGGTACTGGGCGTAGTAGTTGAGCACGGCCAGCTTGTCTTCGAGGTCCACGTCCTCGCTGGCAAAAGCCCGCGTGAAATGCTGCACGGTCAGCTTGTCGTTCTGCCGTTCGAGGTAGAAGTTGCCGAGTTCGTATTGCACGCGGCCGTTGTAGGGGTCGAGCCGGGCGGCTTCGTGCAGCACGTCGGCGGCGCGGCCGGATTGGCCGATGTCCATGAGGTAGGAGCCGAGGTAGGCGCTGAATTCGGGCACGTCCGGGAAGTGGGCCACCGCTTGTTCGAGGGCCGGCAGCAGGTCGCCGCTGCGTTGCTGACTGAGCACGCTGAGCCGCATGAGCGTCACTTCGGGGTCGGGCGCGCTGAGCCGTTCGTACGTATCGCACGTGTGCAAGGCCAAATCCCCTTGCCCCGCATCCAAGCACCGCTCCGCCCACTCCAAGGCGTAATCGATGTCCCCGCGCCGCTGGCCGAGCAGATCGCTCAGGTCGTCCTCAGCGGCCTTCGTTTCGCCGAGCGCCACGCGCGTCATCGCGCGGTAATCCAGCGCCCAATGGTCGTCGAGGCCCAGCTGCAGCGCGCGGTTGAAGTGGACCAACGCCGCGTCGTACCGTTCGGCTTCGAAGTCGATTTTGCCCAATTGGAACGGAATCGCGGCCTCCTCCGGCTCCTGCATGGCGCAGGTCAGCAGCGTGTTGTAGGCCGTTTCCGGGTCGCCTTTTGCCAAATCCCGTTGCGCCGCAAACCACTCCCGCTGGAAAGCCTCCGGGTACGGCGGCAACTCAGCCAAGTCCCGGCTCCCGCCGCAACCCGCCGCGAGCAGCGCTACCCCGATCCATGCTTTCCAGCCGCGTTTCATGCGTCCAATGTCGAATAATCCCCCAAGCTGACATCGAGGGCCCGGCCGTGGAGGCGGGCGTGGCTGCCGATCATGGCGCCAGACAGTTGGGCGTGTTGAAGGTGGGTTTGGCCTTGAATCAAAGCGTTTTCGATGCGGCTATCCACAACAACGGTGCCAGCCCCGATGCTCACATGCGGCCCCACGACCGAGCGCTCAATCCGCGCCCCGGGCCCGATGTACACCGGTGGCAAAATCACGCTGTCGACCACCTCCGCAGTCGCGTCCACGCCCGCCTCGTCCGCCGTCAACGCCAAGATCCGCTGGTTCGTCTCCACCGTCACGGCCTTGTTCCCGCAATCCATCCATTCGTGCACCTCGCCCGGGATGAAGCGCAAGCCCGCCTGCGTCATGTTCCGCAGCGCATCCGGCAGCTGGTACTCGCCCCCGTGGCGCACGTCCTCATCGATGAGCCGCTGCAATTCGCGCTCGAGCCGCTCGCCATCCTTGAAGGCGTAGATGCCGATCATGGCCAAATCGCCCACCCATTCCTGCGGCTTCTCCACGTAATCCGTGATCGCCCCGCTCGCATCGGTCACCACCACCCCGAAGGCACTCGGATCCTC
>JALQTD010000275.1 GCA_023264155.1 Flavobacteriales bacterium
GAAGTTCTTCCGCGATGCCGCCGTGCGGGGTCCGTGGCGCTACGTCCTGTTCGACCTCGACGCCTGCTTCGGCGCGTGGGGCACACCGCCAGGCTTCAATTCCCTCCAATCCGCCCTCAACCCGCCCTACCCGTCGCTCCACAGCGACCTGTTCGAGGCCTTCCTCGACCACCCGGCCTTCCGTTGCGGCTTCGCCTCGCGGTACTGCGATCTGCTGAACTCGGTGTTCGAACCGGATGCCTTCTCCGAGGCGGTCTTCGCAGCGGCGGAAGGGGTGACGGGCGTGATGCCCCGGCACATCGAGCGGTGGGGCAGTCCGGTGAGCATGGACGAGTGGTTCAGCAAGGTGGAAGGCATTGCGTCGCACAACGCGGCTCGGGTGCCGGCCTCCCGGGATCACCTGCGCAGCGCCTTCGGATGGTCGTCCGCGAAGCAGGTCACCACGACGTGGTCGCCCGCAGGCGGCGGTTCAGTGACTGCGAACGGGTTGCCCGGGTCGTGGCCGGCCTGGTCGGGGGAATACTTCGGGGAATGCCCGGTCACCCTAGCCGCGGAGCCCGCGCCAGGCTTCGGATTCACGGGCTGGTCGTGCGGCGCCCACGGGGGTGCGGACTGGTTTGAGGAGGGCGCTCCGTTCTTGCAGGCGGAGTTGACGGCGGACGATACGTTTGAGGCGCACTTTGCGCCGTGCTTGGGGGGCGTTGAGTTGTTCATCGCCGAATCGCCCGGCGGTTTGCAGGCGGTGGCGCTGGGTTTGCCGGCGCCGGCGACTTACACGTGGTGGCATGAGGGCGTGGCGATCGGCACCGGGCCGACGTTGGAGATGCCGGTCGAAGGAGCCGTGGTCTCGCTCACAGCGGCTGGCTGCACGCTCGTTTCCGGGGCTTGGGGCGAGGCCGCGGTCGCGGTACCCGAGTTGCCGGAGCCTGCGCTCAAGGTTTACCCGAATCCCGCTTCCGATCACCTCGTCATTGCTGCGGGGGGCAAGCCGTGGGAAATCTTCCACGTCGCTTCAGGCCAAACCCACCTCACCGGCACCCACCAGCACGTCGACCTGTCCACCTGGTCCGCCGGAGTCTACGCCGTCCGGGTCCCCGGCCACCCCCTCCAACGGTTCGTCATCGTCCGTTGACGGCTCCCGCCTCACCCCGCCGCATCCATCGCCATCCCTCCAAAACCGGCCACCCGACCGCCACAAGCCCCGTCCAAGCCGGCCACGCCACCACGAAAATCATCCCGTTCACGTCGTAATACGACCAGCCCAGCGCCCGCCCGAGCGTCAGCGTGAAGTCCGTCAAGTAGTTGTACAGGTTGCTGCCCGTGTAAAGGAAGGCCATGCTCCCGCCGGCCGCTGCTGCCACCGCCCAAGCCACCACCCCAAGCCAGCGGCCCGGTCTGAACGCCAGCCGGACCATCCGCATCGTCCCCACCGACAGCAGCAACGGCCAAACCACCGCCAGCAGCACCAAGTTCGCCAGCTGGTAGCTGCCCGTTGCCTTCAGCGCGCCGATGACGCCCCAGTACGCCGGGCGGATCGCCTCCCGAAAGGCCGGCGGCAACCCGTCATGCCGGTCGAGGCAGTGCGTGCTCGTCGCGTTGTGGCACTCCCACCCGCATTCCGCGGCCGTTCCGGGCCCGTGGATCTTCGCCCCTTTCGGAGCACCGAGTTGCGCCCGTTCCCACTCGTTGCCGACGATGACCACCGTGTAGGCGAGCAGGAGCGGGAGAAGGGCGGTGAGGAGACGGGTCATGTGATGCGGAAATTCCCCTCATCAACGGGCGACCACGCGCGGAAATTGGGGCGCGAGGTTAGAACTTCCGG
>JALQTD010000276.1 GCA_023264155.1 Flavobacteriales bacterium
GTACCCGGAAGGCTATGCCGACGGCCAAGCCCAAGCTGACCTCGAGGCCCAAGCCGCGGCCATCAGCGCGAACCTCCTCGACGCCGACATCGACTGCGCGCCGCAAAAAGAAATCATCGCACTCATCGCTTACCTGCAACGCCTCGGGAAGGACATCTCCAACCCCGTTGCTGAAAACACCGTGAACCCATGATGCGCTTCATCAAAAACCACATGGCCAGCATGGAGGGAATCGCCACTTGGCCCCTGATTTCCCTGCTCATCTTCTTCGTGTTTTTTGTGCTGTTGTTCATTTATGTGATGCGCATGCGCAAGGGCTACATCGACGAAGTGGCCTCGCAGCCGCTGAACGACAGCAAGGCACCCAAGTCCGCCCTGCTCATCCTGCTGCTCGCCTCGGCCTCGCTCGGGGTGGCGCAAGACACCGCCGTGGAGGTCGTTCAAGCGCCCTTCGGGACGCACTTCGGCTTGTCCGATGACGTCTGGTTGGTCATGCTGGGTTCGACGGCCTTGCTGCTGACGGCCATGATTGTGGGCGCGATGAGCATTTTGAAGAACCTGATCGAGCATTTGGCCCAAGTGAAGGCCCGGATGCAAGCGGAGCAAGCGGCCGTGGTCGGCGCCTTGTTCGCACTGACGGATTCGGCTTTCTGGGGACTCGTGACGGCGAATGTGTTCCTGATGGGGTTCCTGTTGCTCGTCATGCGGAACATCCGTTTGGTCTCGAAGGAGTTGAAGCCCAAACCCGCTCCCGCTCCCGCGAAGGCAGCCGCAGCCGAGGAAGCTGCGCGCGCGAAAGCCCCCTCGCTCTGGGCCCGGATTTGGCAATCCCTCAATGCGCACGAGTCCATTGAAAAGGAGCGGGACATCCTGCTCGACCACGCCTACGATGGCATCCAAGAGCTCGACAACCGGCTCCCGCCCTGGTGGCTGTACGGCTTTTACGTCTCCATCGTCGCCGGCGTGATCTACCTGTTCAACTTCCACATCTTCGGGTACTCGCCGCTCATGGACGAGGCCTACGAAATCGAGATGGCGGAAGCCCAAGCGGCCACCGAGGCCTACCTGGCGAGCCTCGCCCTGAACGTGGACGAGCGCACGGTTGAGTACGTGCTCGAAGACAGCCGCCTCAGCAGCGGGGCTGGCCTGTTCAACAAGCACTGCAAGGCCTGCCACGCAGCCGATGGCGGAGGGGGCGTCGGGCCCAACCTGACCGATGATTACTGGTTGCACGGCGGCCAAATCAGCGACCTCTTCACGACCATCAAGTACGGCGTTCCTGCCAAGGGCATGAAGTCCTGGAAGGCGGACCTCACGCCCACTGAGATCCAAAACGTGGCCACCTACATCCTGAGCCTGAACGGCACCACGCCTGCCGCTCCGAAGGATGCCCAAGGCGAATTCGAAGAACCCGCGCAACCCGCGGGGACCGCTGAAGACGCCACCGCCTCACTTTGACGGGCCATGGCTGCTAGAGGAGAAGACCCCATCAATTACCGCGACCGCATTGCAACAGTTGATGCGGATGGCGGGCGCGTTTGGGTGTACCCGAAGTTCATTCGCGGGGCATTCATGAAGCGCCGTCAGGTCCTGAGTTACCTGCTCATCGCCTTCCTGTTCGCCGGCCCGTGGCTCAGCATCGGCGGCGAGCCCCTGTTGCAGATTGACGTCATCCACCGGAAGTTCGTCATCCTCGGCCAGGTGTTTTGGCCACAAGACAGCTTCCTTTTCGCGCTGGCCATGGTGACCGCGGTGGTCCTCGTCATTGTGTTTACCGTGGTGTTCGGGCGCTTGTTCTGCGGCTGGGTTTGTCCCCAAACC
>JALQTD010000277.1 GCA_023264155.1 Flavobacteriales bacterium
TGGATCCCGAAGTAGCCGGCCACGACCACGGCCGCGATAGCGGCAACGCGGGCGAACAGGAGCTCCTGCTTGTCGCTCATGTTGGGCGCGAATTGCTTCTTCAACAAGTCGTGGGAAACCGAGGTCGAGATGACGAGCAGCAAACCTGCCGCGGTGCTCAAAGCCGCCGCCAAGCCACCGGCTGCGACGAGGGCGATGACCCAGTCGGGCAAGCCCGCGATTTCCGGGTTCGCCAGCACCATGATGTCCCGGTCGACCGTGAACTCGTTGGTGGCGGGGTCGGCCACGTACTGCACGATGCCATCGTTGTTCTTGTCCTCCCACGACAGGAGGCCCGTCGCTTCCCAATTGTCGACCCAAGCCGGCAACTCCGCACGGGGTTGTTCGCTGACGGTTTGGATGAGGTTCACCCGGGCGAAGACCGCCACGGCCGGAGCCGTCGTGTAGAGGATGGCGATGAAGAGCAGGGCCCAACCCGCCGAGGTGCGGGCGCCGCTGACCTTGGGCGTGGTGAAGAAGCGCACGATGACGTGCGGCAATCCCGCCGTGCCCACCATGAGGGCGGCCGTGATGAAGAAGACGTCGATCATCGACTTGCTGCCGGAGGTGTACTCGGCGAACCCGAGTTCCGCGTGGAGTCCGTCGAGCTTGTCGAGGATGGACATGCCTTCGTAGTTGCCCCCGAAGCCGAGCTGCGGGATGGCGATGCCGGTCATTTGGATCGAGATGAAAATGGCGGGCACCATGAAGGCGAAAATCAGCACGCAGTACTGCGCGACCTGGGTGTAGGTGATGCCCTTCATGCCGCCGAGCACCGCATAAAAGAACACGAGGGCCATGCCGATGTAGACGCCGGTGTTGATGTCCACTTCGAGGAAGCGGGAGAAGACGACGCCGACGCCGCGCATTTGGCCTGCGACATACGTGAAGGAGACGAAGAGCGCCGCCACCACGGCCACGGTCCGCGCGGTGTTCGAGTAGTAGCGGTCCCCGATGAAATCAGGCACGGTGAACTTCCCGAATTTCCGCAAATACGGCGCCAGCAGCAGGGCCAGCAGCACGTAGCCGCCCGTCCAGCCCATCAGGAACACCGAGCCGTCGTAGCCCATGAACGAGATGAGGCCGGCCATCGAAATGAACGACGCCGCCGACATCCAGTCCGCCGCCGTCGCCAAGCCATTTGCGAGGGGGCTCACGCCGCCGCCCGCTACGTAAAAGTCCTTCGTGGAGCCGGCACGCGACCAGATGGCGATGCCGATGTAGAGGGCGAACGTGAGGCCCACCAGGATGTAAGTCCAAGTTTGAATGTCCATAGTTGCAGAATTATTCGTTCACGCCGTATTCGGCATCGAGTTTGGCCATCTGCTTGACGTACACCCAGATGAGGATGACGAAGGTGTAGATGGAGCCTTGTTGTGCGAACCAAAACCCAAGTTTGAAGCCGCCCACTCGGATCGCGTTGAGTTGGTCGACGAGCAGGATCCCGAACACGTACGAAACGAGGAACCAAATGCTCAAGAGGGTCAGGACCTTCTGGATGTTTTTCTTCCAGTAGGCTTTCATGTCTTTTTGTGCCATGGGGAGGGAATTAGAGGAAGATGACGGATTGAACGGTCAGCATGTTGACGTCGGTGCCGTCGGCGCGTCCGGTGTTTTTGTACTCCACCGAGATCTTGCTGTTGTGTCCGTTGAGGAGGAAGTTCGCGCCGATGCCGAGGTTGCTCGCCGAGCCGGCCGCGTCGATGTTTTTCGCAGCAAACGTCGCGTACGGTTGCAGGCGGAAGTTGTCGCTGAAGTCGGGCAGGACGTAGCCGGCT
>JALQTD010000278.1 GCA_023264155.1 Flavobacteriales bacterium
CCCACTGCACGGCCGGAGCCACGGCGCCCCCGAGGGCGATCGACAGGTGGAGGGGACGTGGAAGGCGCATGCTGCAAATTTGGCCCGAAACCCCGCGCAATTGACGGTTGAGAATCAACCAATCGGCCCTGCGCGAAGTATATTTGGCAACCCAAATCGCTAACCTGCAAACCCCGAATCAATGAACACGGGTAGTTTCCTCTCACGGCACATCGGACCGCGCACCGCGGACCGCGACACCATGCTCCGCGCGGTCGGCGTGGAATCGATGGACGAATTGATCAACCGCACGGTGCCCGGGGGCATCCGCTTGCGCGAGCGGTTGAAGTTGTCGGCACCCCTGACGGAGGCCCAGTATTTGGACCACATCAGCGGGCTGGCGGCGAAGAACCAGCTGTTCAAGAACTACATCGGGATGGGTTACCACCCGACGGAAGTGCCCAGTGTGATCCGGCGCAACGTGCTCGAGAATCCGGGTTGGTACACGGCCTACACGCCTTATCAGGCGGAGATTGCGCAAGGCCGGCTCGAGGCGCTGCTGAACTTCCAGACGATGGTGTCGGACCTGACGGGCATGGAGGTGGCGAATGCGTCGTTGCTCGACGAGGCGACGGCTGCGGCGGAGGCGATGGCCATGTTGTACGCGTCGCGTCCGCGGGCGCAGGCGAAGGCCGGGGCGAACACGTTCCTGGTGGATGAGGCGGTGTTCCCGCAGACCTTGGCCTTGTTGCGCACGCGCTCGAAGCACCTCGGCATTCAGCTCGAGGTGGCGGCTCGCGGGGCGATGGCGATGGATGCCGCGGGCGTTTTTGGCGCGCTGTTGCAGTACCCGGATGCGAACGGGGTGGTGGAAGATTTGACGGACCAAATCGCAGCCGCGCACGCCGCAGAAGTAGCCGTCGTGGTCGCCGCCGACCTCATGTCCCTCGCCCTGCTCAAGTCGCCCGGTGAGATGGGCGCCGACGTCGTGGTCGGGAACACCCAGCGTTTCGGGGTGCCGATGGGCTACGGCGGTCCGCACGCGGCCTTTTTCGCCGCGCGCGAGTCGTACAAGCGGAACTTCCCGGGCCGGATCATCGGCGTTTCGGTGGACCGCCTCGGCGCTTCTGCCCTCCGCATGGCTTTGCAAACCCGCGAACAGCACATCCGCCGCGACAAGGCGACCTCGAACATCTGCACGGCCCAAGCCCTGCTGGCCATCATGGCCTCCATGTACGCGGTCTACCACGGCCCGGAAGGCGTGCGCGCCATCGCCGAGCGGATCCACAGCCGTGCCCGGTCGTTGGACGTGGCCCTGAAGGCCTCGCAGGATTACGACCAACTGAACTCAACGTATTTCGACACCCTGAAAATCAAGGTGCACGGGGGCGACGATGCCATGAACGCGTTGCGCGCTCGGGCGGAATCCCGTGGCATCAACCTCCGCTACTTCCCGGACGGGGAGCACGTGGGGGTTTCGGTGCACGAACGCATGACGGAGGCGGACCTGACGGACCTGTGCAGCGTCTTCGGGGTGAGCAGTGTCAGCGGGGTGGGGGTTGAACGGCCGTTCCTGGGGTCGATTTGGCGTGAAAGCAGCTACCTCACCCACCCGGTGTTCAACCGCTACCGCTCGGAAACCGAGATGATGCGGTACATCAAACACTTGGAAAACAAGGACATGTCCCTCGTGCACGCCATGATCCCGCTCGGATCGTGCACGATGAAGCTCAACAGCGCGACGGAACTCATTCCGATCACGTTCCCGGGCCTCGCGGAGCTGCATCCGTTCTGCCCACCGAACCAAGCCGAGGGCATGCGCGAAATGCTGCA
>JALQTD010000279.1 GCA_023264155.1 Flavobacteriales bacterium
AGGCGGCGAAATTACCGTTCCATCTAGGTTAGTCAAACAATTAACGCCTTTACTATCGCATAAGTGGGAAATGGGAGGAAAAGTTCCGATCATGATACCCTCAACATCATGAACCAAAGTCTCTGTTGATTCGAGATAAGGATGATTTTCATTTGATGGATTGGTCAACATTGTTCAGTGATTGATACCTTATAAACAAATCTACCCTTGGGACTGGAGGGCTATAAAGACCTGCATTGTGAGGTCATAAGTTAGAAATGAATCTTTGAATTCTGGAATATTGTGCTGGTTGAGATCCGGACGCCTTTTGTTGTTGTTTTACGTGATTTCAATCCACCCAAAAAATCACTTTGCGTGAAATCCCAAGACGATAGCGAAGTCAATCATCCCTAAATATCTTATTATCTACAGTTTTCGATAGCTGACAATTAAACGCCATTCACTTATGCTTTCCACCAATTACACCAACTCCAAAAAATGCTCCCAAATGAACACCATCGCGAGGGTGTCGAGCTCGCAGTACTGGAGGAGGGCCGCTCGGAGGGCGGAGCGCTCGGCTGGGGTGAGGGCGGTGTGTTGGAGGTAGGCGTAGGCAGTCATGGCGGCGCCTCCGTCGCCGAGGGAGGACGCGCCGTAGAGGCGGTCGGTGGCGTCGAAGCCGGCGGGCATGAGGTCGTCGATGAGGGGCAGCAGGGAGTAGGGGGATGGGATTTGGCCTGAAAGGTCGCGCTGGAGCCAAACCTTGCCCGCGGTCAAATTCAAGCTCGGCATGTCCGGCGTCCCGTAGATCGGCGCGGCATACTTCGCCTGCAAAACGGGGCTCGACTCCATCACGGCCGGCAGCACGTACTTGATGGAATTCGAGGCGCCCATCCGCGGATGCCAATAATGGGCCGTCACAATTTCGAGCAAATCCACCATGTTGCGGGCGCCCACGCGTCCCGTGGAGCGATCCTGCGTCAGGTCCGAAATGAAAGCGACCAGCCGGGCGGTGTGCTCCGGGTCGAACGGGGAGGCCCGTTGCAAACGTTTGGCCACCAAATTCAGGTAAGTATTCTCGTGATTCGCATAGCGGAAAATGGTGCCTTCCGCGCCGTTCAGGGCATGGTACAGGGCATCGATGAACGCGAAGCTGGGATCGTTGCCATCCTCCTGGGCCAAAAACTGATTCGCATGCCGCACCCGGCCATCCGCCTCCATCACGTGGTGCGAAAACTGGAAACACATGCCCTCATAGGGCGCCAACCCCTTCACGAACGGAATGGCTGGAGCCGTCGTTTCGAAGTCGATGAAATGCCATGGCGCGGGGTGCTTGGCGAGCTCTGCGGCGAGCCCTTCCCGATCGATTTGGGGCGATTGGCTGAGGGTTCCTCGGACCTGCGTGGCTTGGCGTGGGCCGTAGCTTCCCGCCGTTTCCAGCTCGGTCGGATCCAGATCGGCCAAAAAGGCCTTGCCCTGAGCCAACGCTTTGTCCACCTGCCGGAATTGCCACACATCCCAAACCTTCGGCTGCTCAAATTCCGCCGCTCCCCATCCCATGACGCGTTCCCAGCAGGCGTGCTGCCCGCTCTTGTCCGGGTGGTTGAATTCGCAAGCGCGGCACGCCTTCGAAATCGGCGTTTCGCGGGGTGCAGCATCGTGCGCATAAGCCACGATATCGCTCTCGCATTGACGCACGAAATCAGAAAACGTGGGGGCGCCGTACCGTTCGACGCCTTTTGCGAACACATCGTCCTCTTCCAGGTCCGCCAGCACCGGATCGACGTCCACGAGCCGCATCAGGGGTTCCACATCGGCGGG
>JALQTD010000027.1 GCA_023264155.1 Flavobacteriales bacterium
AGTCCAAATCCAAGGCCAGCTGGCTGTCGGAGATCGGGGTGCTGGCGACTGGGAAGAGCTGCCCCGATGCCCCAGCGAACACCCGGATATCGCCTGCGTGATCGGCAAAGTGCGTCCCATGTCCGATCAGCGTGGCGCCTTCGTCCGTTTGCACGACCTCCACCAATCCCGGTCCGAGGGGAACCCATGCGACCATGGCAAAGACATACAGCAGAAGCACCACTCCTGCGCCCGTTAAGCTTCGGTAATCCATGTGCGATTAATCACGCCAAAGGTAAGGGAACAACACCAAGCCAAAGGCCGTAATGGCCCCCGCCAAGGCTCCCAAAAAAAGCAAGTTTTCCACCGTTTCGGCTCCGGTCATCCCACTCATCAGGTCCGCCCCGAAGCGCGTAGCCACCAGGACGATGGGCATGATGAGCGGCAGGCCCATGACGGCGGTCAGGCCGAAGCCCGCACCTGCCAGCGCCGCAATCGCTGCGAGCAGCGTCAAGCAACTCGCCAGCGCCCACCCGGCAAGTTCAAGCCCAAGCAACAGCCACGCCCACCGGCCACCTCCGAGGTGTTCCGTTCCCAAAAACAACGCGAACGCCGCAAAAACCAGGGCTGCGAGCACCGTCATCAGTCCCCAATGGTACAGCGTCCGGGCCAGGACCCACTCCACGGGCCGCAACACGTGCGTCAGGTAATGCCGGTTCTCCGGCCGGTCATCGGCATGCGGCCGGGCCATGGCATTGAATGCTGTAAAAATGAGCACGATCCACACCAAGGCATTCCAGCTCTCTGCCCCTGCATCATCGCCCACCGCTTGAAACGCCGCATAAACGGAAGCCAGCGCGAACAGCAACAGCCCTACCAAGGCGTGGCCTTGGCGGAATTCCGTTCGGAACATGTGCCGGACTAAATAAAGGACGCGTGCCCCCGCTCCGCCTTGCGTGCTCACCCCTCCACCAATGACATGGGGCGCGCCACCACCTGGAACAACCGCGCCATGTTGCGCGCATCTTCAATGGCCCGGTGCTGGGTGCCGGAGTACTCGAGCCCCTCCATCTGCATGGCGTTCTTCAAACCGATTTGGTTCTTCGACCCCTTCCATCGGCTGTAATGCATCTGCAAGCAGGCATGGTAGCGCAGCCAGGGCAATTCGAGCTGGTGGAGTTTGGCGTCCAACAGCAGCTGCCGCTTGTCAAATTCACCCCAACTCATGAGCACCGCCCGCACCTCGTTCGGGTTGATCCAGTCCTCAAAATCGAGCACCACCTCGTCGAAATGCCCCGCAGGGTCCACATCGCGCTGGGTGATGGACGTGAGCTTCGTGCAAAACGGGCTGATTTTCGGGTGCAAGGTCGGTTTCACGAAAGCACAGAACTCATCGATGATTTCGAGGTGTTCATTCACTTTGACCGCACCGATTTCAATCACCTCCACCTGTTTCGGCTTCGGGCTCCGCCAGCACGTGGCTTCGAGGTCGTAAATGATGAAGTGGCGTCCTGACATGCTGCGCAAAGATAGGTCAGGGATTTTACCTTGCACCCATGGCAAATCGACTGGGTACCCTTCCCCGCAAGTTGGTGGTTTTCACCGGGGCGGGCATGAGCGCAGAAAGCGGCGTGGACACGTTCCGCACGCCGGGCGGCATTTGGCAGCGTTACGCGGTGGAGGATGTAGCGACGCCGGAGGCGTGGGCGCGCGATCCGGACCGGGTGACCGATTTTTACAACATGCGCCGGCGGCAGTTGGTGGAAGAGGCCATGCCGCATGCCGGTCACCGGTTGATTGCGCAGTTAGAGGAGCACACCGAGGTCCGGGTGGTGACCCAAAACGTGGACGACCTGCACGAGCGCGCCGGCTCCTCCCACGTCCTCCACCTGCACGGAGAATTGCGCCGTGTCCGCAGCACCGGCCCCGATGCCACGTCTTACCCGTGGGAAGGGTGGGAGGTGCGCCCCACTGACCGGTGCCCGGCGGGTTACCGCCTGCGTCCGGATGTCGTGTGGTTCGGCGAGGAAGTGCCCAACTGGCCGGTAGCCCTACATGCCTTGCAGGACGCCGATGCTTTGCTCGTGGTGGGCACTTCCCTGCGGGTCTACCCCGCGGCCGGCCTGCTCGAGGCCATGCCCGCATCGGCCCACATCACGCTGGTCGACCCCGACGAAATCCCACTGCAACGCGGAGTCCATCTGCAGGCCACCGCCTCCGAAGGCCTCGCCGAACTTTGGAAGGCTTGGCTTCCCGGCATGCCGCTTTAAACGCGGGCCGTCCGCCACGGTGACGCAGGAGACTTGACCGGGGCTAGGGCAGGTGCAGTGCCATGGAGGAACGCCCCCGCGGCCAAGTGCGCGGCCACCGCTTCCGAACAAGGCAGCTCCCGCTCCTCCGCCTCGGCGCTGTGGTAAAGTCCCACGAAATGCGTGTCGAAATTGCCCGAGCGAAAGGCCGGGTGATCGATGGCGAACCTTCCGAAATCCAAGGTCGTCTCCACGCCGACCACCTCGTATGCGTCGATGGCCCGGAGCATGCGGTCAATGGCGGCTTCGCGCGTCGGGCCGGACACCACGAGTTTGGCCAGCATCGGATCATAATGGATGGCCACTTCGCCTCCTTCACGCACCCCGTCATCCACGCGCACCCCGGTCCCCGCTGGCGGGCGATACCGCTCCAAGGTCCCCGTCGCCGGGAGGAAGCCCTCCGCGGTGTTCTCGGCGTAGACCCGCAATTCGATGGCATGCCCTTGGATCTGGAGGTCGCTTTGGGCGAACGAAAGCGGGTGCCCTTCCGCAATCCGGATTTGCTCCCGGACCAAATCCACTCCCGAAATGCACTCCGTCACCGGATGCTCCACTTGCAGCCGGGTGTTCATCTCGAGGAAGTAGAAACGCATTTGGTCATCCAACAAGAATTCCACCGTGCCTGCACCCAGGTAGCCGCAACTGCGCGCCACTTCCACCGCGCACGCCCCCATCTCCTCGCGCAAGGCCGGTGTGAGCACCGCGGAAGGCGCCTCCTCCACAACTTTCTGGTGCCGGCGTTGGATGCTGCACTCCCGCTCGAAGAGGTGCACCACGTTGCCATGGGCATCGGCCAGCACCTGCACTTCGATGTGGCGCGGCGACGTGACGAAGCGTTCAAGGAAGACGGAACCGTCCCCGAAGGAGTTGATGGCCTCGGACACGGCTCGATCGAATTGGCTCGCCAAATCCTCCGCGCGTTCAACCACCCGCATGCCTTTCCCTCCGCCCCCGGCGCTGGCCTTGATCAGCAACGGGTAACCGATTTCATCCGCCACTTCCTTCGCCGCTTCGGGATCCGTGATGGCGTGGGCCGTGCCTGGTACAAGCGGAACGTTGCGCTGCATGACGGTTTCCTTTGCCGCTAATTTGGATCCCATCGTCTCAATGGCATGGGCTTCCGGCCCGATGAACCGCATGCCTGCGGCACGGACGGCTGTGGCGAAGGCGGCGTTCTCGGAAAGGAATCCGTAACCGGGGTGGATGGCGTCTGCTCCCGTGGCGCGTGCTGCTTCGAGGATGCGGTCGACCACCAGATAGCTTTCCGAAGAAGGAGCGGGGCCGATGTGCACCGCCTCATCCGCAAATTGGGCGTGGGGCGCCTCGCGGTCAGCATCGGAATAAACGGCAACGGTGCTGATGCCCATTTCGCGGGCTGTGCGCATGACCCGGAGGGCGATTTCGCCGCGGTTGGCGACGAGGATTTTCTGAATGGGGCGGGGTGCGTCCATGGGGGCTTCGGAATGGGTGTGGTGCAAAGATGCAGCGGTTTGGTCCCAAATCCTGAGCAAATCGCCGGCGCATCCGACGAAACTTCAGGGCACGAAAAAAGGGCAAGCGATTCTTATCGCGCCGCTACAACCGCCTGCCCTTGCTTCCTTCCGGACCTGGGGGATTCAGCGGGAGCTGGCCGTAAGAGACTTGCCCCGGGCAAAGGTACCGCTTTTCTTTTCATCTCACACTACATTCGCGGCATGAAAATCAATTTTCTTTCCGTGCAGCATGGCGCGGCGGTCGGGGCGCTCCAAGTCATCTTGACGTTGGTGATGTATGTGGTGCAGACGGAAATGCTCTTTAACATGTGGGCGAGTTTGTCGAGCTGGGCGGTGCTGTTCGCAGGTCTCTACCTGGGAATCAAGGCTGTGCGCAATGACGAGGGAGGATTCATCTCGTTTGGCCGGGCCTTCGGGCACGCCATGCTGGTGGCCGCAACCATGACGGTGTTGGTCATCGGGTTCACGATTTTGCTCTACACGGTCATTGACCCCGGGCTGGTGGAAGTGGCCATTCGTGCCACGCAGGTTCAGATGGAGGAAGTCATGGAGATGATGGGCCAAACCCCAGATAGCCTGGCCGAGTTGACCGCCGCATTGGAACCCGAGATCCGCAAATCCCTCACGGCCGGGGGGCTCATCCAAAGCGGGGTGGCGAGCCTGTTGTTTTACCTGTTCCCTGCGTTGGTTATGGCCCTGGTCATGCGGCGCCGGGAGCCGGAGAATTTTGTCTGAGTGGAACATTTGTGCCGAGTGCATCGTAGTGATAAACCATGAAGGAACGCCCTAGCATCGACTTGAGCATCGTCGTACCCTTGTACAACGAAGAGGAGAGCCTGCCGGAATTGAAGGCCTGGATCGACCGGGTATTGGTCGGTCGCACCTATGAAGTGGTTTTTGTGGACGACGGCAGTCGGGACGGATCGTGGGAGGTGATTTCTGCCTTGCATGCGGCCGATCCTGACCGGGTCGTCGGGCTTCGTTTTGCCCGGAATTACGGCAAGAGCGCGGGGTTGCACATGGGGTTCCAGGCGGCCCAAGGCCGAGTGGTCATCACCATGGACGCGGATTTGCAGGACAGTCCCGATGAGATTTTGCCGCTGGAAAAGCAGGTGTTGGAAGGGGGATTGGATTTGGTCAGTGGGTGGAAAAAGAAGCGCCACGATCCGCTGAGCAAAACCATCCCGACCAAGCTGTACAACTGGGCTACGCGCAAGGTCAGTGGCATCGAGTTGCACGATTTCAATTGCGGCCTCAAGGCGTATCGGCGCGAGGTAATCAAGGCCATTGAAGTGCAGGGCGAAATGCACCGGTACATTCCGATGCTCGCAAAAAACGCCGGATTCGATCGCATCGGAGAGCGGGTCGTGCAGCACCAAGCGCGCAAATACGGCAGCTCCAAGTTTGGGTTGGAGCGCTTCGTGAACGGTTTCTTGGACCTGATGACCATCGGGTTCATGTCCCGCTTTTCGCGCAAGCCCATGCACCTGTTCGGGGCGTTGGGCTCGGTCATGTTTTTGATCAGCGCGCTCGGACTGACCGTGGTCGTGGGGATGAAGCTCATTGCGATGATCGAGGTGTCGATGACTGGCGGCGAGCACGTAGCCAAAAACATCACCGAGATTTCCGCCTTCTACATTTCGCTCGCAGGCATGATCCTGGGCGCCCAGTTTTTTCTTGCAGGGTTCTTGGCGGAAATGATTTCCCGAAGCGACCCGAGCCGTTCCGATTACATGGTCGCGGAGACCACGGGGCGCTGAGCCCATGGCACGCGATGGGAAATGAAAAAGCCCGGCTCCACGAGCCGGGCTTTTTCATGCCAGTCCGTCGGGGACTCAGCGCACTTTCATGAACGGCGCATGTCCCACACGCATCCCTTGGCGCACATCCATCAGGTACAGGCCTGCTGGCCAGTCGCTCACTTGGATGCGCGGGGTTTCACCTGCTGCGAGCCGCTGGCGGAAGATCACCTTTCCGGAAACATCCCGGACCGTGACATCAATCGGGAAATGCTGGTCCCAACCGCCGCCGCTCACGTTCACCTCGTTCTCCGTTGGGTTGGGGTAAGGGGCGAAAGCGATCATTTCTTCGAAATCCCACGGTGAACCGCCGGGTACGAATCCATCGGTGCTGTCACCGCAGTCGGTTCCAATACCGAAATCTTCGTCCATCACGCTGCTGTCATCGGCCACCATGGTCGCTACTGAGCCGTCCTCCAACATCATCATCGCAAATGAACCTTGGAGCGAGCTGCCTTCCGCTGATTCCAGCCGGAAGTTGTAACACCCGTCTTCGAGGCACACCGAAGCGGCCCAATCACCCTGGACCCAATCCGAGGCAATCAGCGCTCCGGCAGCGTCCGTTACCTCAACCCAGGCGTCGGCGAGCGCGATCAGGTTGAAGGTGACTTCTTGGCCTACGGGACAGGGGCTGGGGTAAATGCACGACCCATCATCCACGGTGGCCAATTCGTTGAAGTTGCTCGCCGCAGGATCCGTACAGCCATAAACGGCGTCGCTGTCGCAGGCTCCAAACCAGCCAAACGTGTCCGTCGCTTCCGTTTCCCAATCGGCCAATTCGCCTCCGCCGATTTGGATGCCTTCCGCGTCGATCCAGTAGTAGCCTCCGTACCAACCGTACCCTCCCGTGAGGTTCGTCATGGTAACGGTGTAGCATTCGGTGGGATCGATGCAGATTTCGGTGTACATGATTTCCATGTCCGAATAGCCCTGCTGGTCATAGATGACGGTGCCGTCTGATGCACTGATGTTCAAGCCGACGGCTTCTCCGTTGCTGAAGGTGCACAGGTACAGGGTCGCCACGATGCCCTCGTCGCACTCCAAGGGGTAGACGCAACTGCCGTTGTCAAAGGTGGCAGCAGGGTTGTAATTCTCGGCATCGGGGTCCATGCATCCGCCGTATTCGACGGTACACGGCTCGTCGGTGCCCACGGCCCAACCCCAGGTGTTGGAGTAGACGCCAGCCTCCAGATCGAACGTCGTGGTTTCGTCTCCGGCAGTTGCCGAGATGGTAACCAAACCACTGCCAGTCGACTCGTAAGCCCAAAAGTTGTAGCACCCTGGTTCCAAGCAACCCACTCCGTAAGTGGCGTCTTCGGTGGTGTAGGAGACCACATCGGTGATGCCCGGGGCGAAGGCGTTGTTGATGCTGAAGAAGGCTTGCCAGTAGAGCAAGGAAGTGTCGGCGGTCATTTCAATGCTGACCTCGATTTGGCCTGCAGTGCATTCCGGAGCAAACAGGCATCCCGAATCCACCGTTGCATCCGGATTGTAGTTCAATGCCGCCTCATCCATGCAACCGTAAAGGGGCTGCTCACTGCAATCGCCGACCCACGCGATGCCCCAACCCAAGCATTCTGCTTCGCACAAATTGTTCAAGGTCACATAACCGCCCGTGGTCCAATCCCACACACAAACCGGCTCGTACGCGGCATCGTCGCAGTCGCATGTGGGCAGGCAGCTGCCATCGTTCCACGTGGCTTCCGGATCGAAGTTGGGGGCGGAGGCGTCGGTGCATCCTGGGACGCTCGCGCAGCTTCCATCGGTGGAGAACTCGAATGTGGCGCTCGTGGCGTCATCGCTCAAGGTGACGTTGTAGACGGAGAGGTTGCCCCCGTTGATGGAGAAGTACCCGTTGTACCAACCCGCGTTGCCGGCGTTGTTGTAGAGCGTCGCCGTGTAGCAGCCGCCTTCCAAGCAAAAGTCCTCGTAGATTATGGCTACGTTGTTGTATCCCGATTGGCTGTAGAGCGTGTCGCCGGATTCGTGGACGATGTCGAGGGCCACTTCGTCGCCGTTGCTAAACGTGCAGAGGTAGAAGGTGGCAGGGAGGCCGCCGTCCTCGCAGGCAGCGATGCAGCTGCCGTCGTCGGTGGTGGCGTAGGGATCGTAGTTTACGGCGGTGGGGTCCGTACAACCCATTGCCGTTTCATCGCAGTCCCACTCGTAGAGGAGGATGGCTCCGGAACAGGCCGCAACGCAAGGGGAAGGGAAGGTGTAGATTTCGCCGGTGGCGGGGTCGAGCGCGCAGGTGGGGTCCCATTCGTTTGGATCGCATTCTGCGCAGTCGGCGTCGTAAAGGCAGGTGCCGTCGTCCTCGGTGGCTTCGGGGTTGAAGTTGACGGCTTCGGGGTCGGTGCAACCGGTTGCCGAAGCGCCGCAATCGCCTTCGATGGCCACGTCGTAAGCGGCGTAGCTGCCGGATGGCAGGGTGTAGGGACCAAAGATTTGGCCTGAAGCATCCGACAAGGACCATGTGGCGCCATTCCAACCATCGCCGTACGAATCGAACAACAGGAGGGTGTGGCAACCCGAGCCGAGGCAGATGTCAAAGGTGCTGTTGCTGTTACTGCTGTAATCGCTGCCTTCTGCCAAGACCTCGCCCGATTCATCGACCAAGCTCCAACTGATTTCTTCTCCCCAAGAAGCGGTGTTCATCTCGACGAGGCCGGTGGTCTCGCAATCTTGGCCCCAAGACTGAGGGGTAAATACCAGGACCATCAAGGCGAGGGCCGCAAACTTCAATGCGCGCATGTGGAAACGATTTAGGTTCGCAAGGTAAACAACTTGCCGGCGAAAAGGTTGCATCACCCGGCGATGACGCCGGACCCAACGACTTCATTGCCAGCGTACCAAGCGGCGAATTGGCCGGAGGCAACGCCGGTTTGGGGGGCGTCGAACGTGAGGAGCAACCGGTCGCCGAGGTGTTCGATGCGCCCGGTTTGCAAGGGCTGGCGGTACCGGATGCGCAACTGCCAATCGGTGCGCTGTTCGCCGGGTTGCAAGGCGAGGTCGGGCCGCACCCAGTGGACCTCGTCGAGCGCGATGTACAAGGCGTGGCGCGTCAGGCCGGGGTGGTGCTCGCTTTGGCCTACGTATAACGTGTTCGTCGCCACATCCTTCTCCAGGACAAACAGCGGCTCCGGCTTCCCGCCGACATTGATGCCCCGGCGCTGGCCCACCGTGAAGTAATGCGCCCCCGGGTGCCGGCCCACCACTTCGCCGTCCTCGGGCCGCCACGCGATGGGGGCTGCAGGGTCGCGCGCCTCCGCCAAGCGCGTGTGATTCGCCGCGATTTCCACGATGTCGCCTTCCTTCGGCGCGAGTTGTTGTTGCAGGAATTCCGGCAGGCGCACCTTGCCGATGAAACACAGGCCTTGGCTGTCCTTTTTCTCCGCCGTCGGCAGTCCGATTTGACGGGCCAAATCCCGCACCTCCGGCTTCTGCATCCCCCCGATCGGAAACCGCGCCGCCTCCAACTGCGCCTGGGTCAATTGGCACAGGAAATAACTCTGGTCCTTGTTCGGGTCGGCCCCGGCCAACAACCGGTAAATCGGCCCTTCCGGCCCCTCCACCTCCTCGCGCTGGCAGTAGTGCCCGGTGGCCACGGCCTCCGCCCCGAGGTCGCGCGCCGCCTGAAGAAACAGGTCGAACTTGATCTCGCGGTTGCAGAGCACATCGGGGTTGGGCGTGCGCCCCGCGGCGTATTCGTCGAACATGTAGTTCACAATCCGCTCCTTGTACTGAGCGCTCAAGTCCAAAACCTGAAACGGAATCCCCAAATGCTCCGCCACCAACATGGCGTCCTGGCTGTCGTCGATCCACGGGCAAGCCTCATCGATGATGACGCTCTCGTCGTGCCAATTCCGCATGAACAACCCGATGACTTCGTGCCCCGCTTCGAGCAACATGTGCGCGGCGACGCTCGAATCCACGCCCCCCGATAAACCGACCACAATTCGCATGGCCCAAAGGTACAAACCGGCGGCGGATGTTGGCCTTGCCTTATATTCGCGGGGAGGTTGGTTTTCACGTTGTTGTACGATGCGAGGCAACCTTTCCACAACATGAGCGTCCTGAACACAGCGCAAAGCGTCCCCGACTCGGAAGTGCGTGCGGCCATCGATGGCTGCAAGCGCGGTGAGCGGCGCGCCCAGCAATGGGTGTTCGAGCGGTATTACCGTTCGATGTTTGGGGTGTGTTTGCGCTACATCTCGGATTACGATTCGATTCAAGATGTGTTGCAAGAAGGGTTCCTCAAGGTGTTTTCGAACATCGAGGGGTACACTTCGAAAGGTTCTTTTGAAGGTTGGATTCGACGGATCATGGTGAACACCGCCATTGATTTCATTCGTCGCAAGCGCGCGATGGGATGGGAATCAGGGGATGAGGCCACCATGGATGCGTTGGAAAGTGACGGGCCGGCACCGGATGATTTGGATGAAGACACGTCATTCAATGTGCACGACGTGCTGGCTGCCATGGAACAGCTCACTCCGGTGTACCGAGCTGTGTTCAACCTGTATGTCTTTGAGAACCTGGGGCACCAAGAAATCGCCGATGAATTGGGCATTTCTGTGGGGACCTCAAAATCCAATCTGGCGAAAGCCAGACGAAACATTCGACAACACCTGCTCGCTCTTCGGGGCGAGCCGGATAAATAAATCACCTCGGAATGCCTGAGATGAATGCATTTGATAAACAGCTCCAGTCGGCATTTGACGGCTTCGAGCCGAACGTGACCCCGGATTTCGCTGCCTTTGAGGCGGCCCTTGACCGCGCGGAGACGGGCGGACAATCGGAGCTCTCTCGCCGCTACCGCACCGCGCGTCGCGTGGCCGCGGCTTCCACGGCGGTGGCACTGGGTTTATTGGGTTGGTTGATGGTGCGCGAGGAAGAAGAGCTCCGGTCGACGGCTGCAGTGCCAGCTCCCACAACAGAACAGGTGGGAACGGGCGGATGGGGCAAGTTCGATGGTGGGACTTCGACCAGTTTACATGAGTTGGAGGAGCCAAGTGCTGCGGGTAATCATGCTGCGCGCACCTCAAGTTCCGTGGTCATCCCCGATGTTGCTGAGGCGGTCCACACGACGCGGCCTGTCGCGGCATCAACCCCGGCGGAACCGCGCACAGCGGTGAACCCCGTTGCGGATTTGAATGAAGGCGAGGCAGGACGAAGCGCCGATGGAACGTCGGCGGTGGAAAGTGAGGAAGCGGGAGGAGCGGCAGTCCTTGGTTTCGAAAGTTCGGTCCAGGAGGCGTGTGCAGGTACCGAAGTATCGTTCAAGTTGGACGGCAACTGGGCAGAAGGTTCGTTCTTGTGGAACTTCGGAGATGGGGCGTTCAGCAGTGAATCGGAGCCTTCACACGTGTTTGATCGGCCGGGTACTTACGACATCACCATTTCTGTCCGCAGCCACAACGATGGCCAAATCCGGACGCGTACGGTGGAGAACATGATCGTGGTGCGTCCCCGGCCTGAAGCCGCGTTGGACTGGGAGTTTGCAAAAGGGGTGAGCGAAAAGTCGGTGCCTGTGCAATTGGTGAACGAAACGGAGCGTTCAAGCAGCTCCACGTGGCTGTTGGGTGAAGAAAAGCTCCAACAAGCGAAGACCGAGTTGAAGGTTCCAGGCGAGTATCCCGTGCACTTGATAGCAAGCAATGCCTACGGTTGCCAAGATCACGCAACGGAAACGCTGCGGCTCGGAAACCGCCTCGGCGCAGGTGCGCCCTCGAGTTTCTCTCCGGATGGAGATGGCCGATACGACACGTTCTTGCCCCGTGCTGCGAAGGAGGCAGAAGGGGAGTGGTTGTTCGTGGTGTATGATTTGGATGGGAATCAGGTCTTCGAGTCCCGCAATGCACTGCAGCCCTGGGACGGTTCGGTCGGCGGAGAAGGAACCGCTGCAGGACACCGCTTTACATGGGTGCTGAAGATGAAAGAACCTTCGGGCCATCAGACCCTGTACACGGATGTTGTCCGCGTGGAATGAACCCCAGCATTTAGACAACTTGAACCAGCGAGGGCGGCCGAACCAGCCGCCCTTTTTTTATCCGGTCCGCGTCGCCGCAGGCGCTCGGGCCTTTCCTCCTGAGCATTCGTTGAAAAAGTCGTTCAAACAAGCAACCCCTTTGATGAAAAATTGGTTCTGCTTTAGAGAACTTTGTAAGTTAGAAATGCAGCGCCCTCCGTGGGCTTTGGATAGAATCGAATGGAATTGAAGCGAGGTGTCATCACAGGGCTGATTGCATGGGCCGTTGTTGCGACGGGTTATGGCCAGGTTTATCAAATCAACGGCGGGGACGTCACCACGTGCGGAGGGTTGTTTGTGGACGATGGGGACATCGGGGACCCGAATGGAGGGCCTTACACGAATGCGAACTACTCCATTACGATTTGTCCTGATAACCCCGGAGACGCCATCGCGGCAGCCTTCATCTCGTTCCAGCTGCAGACGAATGCGAACCCGAACAACAACGACGTGTTGCTCATCTACGACGGCAACTCCACGGCGGCGCCGCTCATCGGGGCGGGTACGGGCAACAACTTCCAGGATGTCACCGCAACGGCCTCGTTGAACAACCCCACCGGGTGCTTGACCTTCGAGTTCTTCTGCCTGAACGGGGCTTCGTCAGGGGCCATCGGCTGGGCGGCAGAATTGTCGTGCGTAACGCCCTGCACCACGCCTTTGTCGGCGTTTGACCTGGTAGATCCCGATGCATTCGAGGGCAATCCATTGAGCGTCGGGGTGTGTCCGGACCAAACCGTGACCTTCGACGGCGGAGCGAGCACCGGGGATGGGGCGCCATTGCAGAACTGGATCTGGAACTGGGGGGACGGGGAAGTGACCACCGCCTCGAATCCGACGGCGGGCCACAGTTACGCCGAGCCCGGTGAGTATTTGGTGACTTTGGTGGTGGAGGACGACAACGGATGCGGGAGCACGAATTTGGAACCGTTTCAGGTGTTGGTTAGCACGCTGCCCCTGTTCAACACGGTCACAGAATCCCCGGTCTGCGTGAACCAACCGACCTTCCTCGATGGCTCGGGGTATCAAAGTGTGACGTGGACGGCCCTGCCGCCCGTGTCCGTTTCGGAGGAACAGCCGCTGCCGGACAACTCGAACGTCCCCTTCGATTCCCAGATGACCATCGACTTTTTCGATGATGGCCAAGTGGTGGAGTCGTGCGAAGACATCCTCGGCATTTCGGCGGTGATGGAACATACGTTCATCGGCGATTTGACGATTTGGGTGGAATGCCCGAATGGACAGGAGATGCTGTTGCTCGACAACGGGCCAAGCGGGCAGCCGGACGCCACGGGGTGCATGTACCCGGATTTGGGGGGCAACAACCTTGGGGACCCTGTGGCAGGCATCGGTTGGGAATACACCTGGTCCATGGACGCTGATTTCATTATGGATGACCCGGACAACCCCGCTGTGGCGGGCGGAGCCACCGTTCCGGCAGGTGACTACTTGCCCTGCGGCGACATGTGCGATTTGTTGGGCTGCCCCTTGAACGGTGTGTGGACGTTTTATGTCCACGACCAGTGGCTCGGTGACGACGGCTTCTTGTTCAATTGGTCGATGGATTTCGATCCGGAGATTGTGCCGGGCGTGACGACTTTTACGCCGACCATCGGGGCGGAATCCGACTCGAGCTACTGGGATCTGCAACCGGGAGATTATGGGTTCATCGGGTTGGATGCGCCGGGGGATTATGCGGATTTGGTGTTTGACCAAGCCGGCACCTACGACTTCGATTACGTGGTGCAGAACAACTTCGGTTGCCAGTGGGACACGACCGTTACAATCGAGGTGCTCGACCCACCGAACATCACGGCGGGGGAAGATTTCTTCGCTTGTGGGGATTTCCAACTGGGTGCTGGATTGGTGGACGCCGGGCCGGCCGTCTGCAGTGAGCAAGCGGGGGCCTACGAGTATTGCTACGACAACTTCGAGAACTTCACGTGGACGTTCTGTCCCGATGTTCCGGGCGATGGCTCGACGTTCATGACGGTGAGCTTCCAGCAGGGAACGGTCGAGAATTTCTTCGATCCGTTCATGGTGTACGATGGCCCGGACGTGAATGCGCCCTTGCTCGCGGGTCCCATCAGTGGGGATTTGACAGGCCAAACCTTCACCGCCACCAACGCAGAGGGCTGCCTCACCATCAGCTTTTCCTCCGACGGCAGCGTTTCGTGCGCCAGTTCGGGCAATTACCTGCCTTGGCAGTATACGGTCGGGTGCACGAACGCGAGCGGAATCGATTGGTCGTGGACCCCGGATGCCAACCTGGTCGGGGCGGACACACCATCACCGCTCTCGCCATCACTCAACGAACCGACCACGTACACCGTGACGGGCGGCTGGAGTTTCCTACCTGGATGCAGCTCCACCGACCAAGTCGAGGTGACGCCGTCCTTTGACATTTCGGTCACCGGCGAGGACCCGACGTGTTTCGGCAACGATGGGACATTGGAGGTAACCATAGCGCCCGCGGGGTCGACAGGGCCCTGGACCGTCGAGGTGTATGCTGGCCCGGATTTGGTCGGTTCCTCTTTCACGAATCAGCCCAACACCGTGACGGTGCAAGGGCTCCCCCCCGGAGACCTCGACGTGCTGGTCAGCGATGACAACTGCGTGATCGAAGCGTCCATCACGCTCAATGCCGTGCCTACGCCTGTTCTCACGGTGTCGGCGGACACCACCATTTGCATCGACGGAACCGCCTCCTTGAATGCGGTGCTCGCCCCCGTTCCGCCCAACACCACCTTCACGTGGAGTGCTGCTGGGTCGGCGGATGGCAACCTGGTCGTAGGCCCCAACAGTCCGACCATCTACACGGTCTACGCCACCTACGCAGAGGGCTGTGTTACGGCTACTGAAGAGGTGTTCGTGGACATTTACGAGCCCCTCGCGTTGCAAATGACGGCGAACGAATTGATTTGTGATGTGGATTCGGCTTGGGTGGGGGTGAACGAGGTGCTGGGCGGCTTGCCACCGTACAACTACGCGTGGTCGCCTGCCGGAAACGGTGCGGGATTCTGGAGCTATGTGGATGTGACTACGGAATACTGCGTGGTGGTGACGGATCAGTGCGAAACGCCTGCAGTGGAGGGGTGTGTGGAAGTTGAGGTACCGGATGCCATCGACCCCACCTTTGAGGTGGACACCCTCGGCGGTTGCCACCCGGTAACGGTCGGATTTACCTCCAATGCGACCAATCCGGAGGAGGTAGCGACGTCGCTGTGGACTTTTGGAGATGGGGGGCAATCGACGGGGAACTTGGAGGTGTACCACACGTACATCGAGCCGGGGGTTTGGTCCATTCAACACACCATCACTTCGGTGCACGGCTGTGTGTATCAAGCGATTGAACCCAACCTGATCGCCACCTACGACTGGCCCGTGGCGGCCTTCGCGAACACGCCCACCGTGACGGCCTTGCCCGAGACGCATTTCGAATTTGAGAACTACTCGCTCGGCGCCTCCCAAGCGTTCTGGGACTTCGGCGGGTACGGCACGGCAGACGAGTGGTCGCCCAGCTTCGATTTCCCAGCCGAGCAATCCGGTGAATACACGGTTACCCTGACGGTCGAAAACGCGTGGGGCTGCACCGATGCGGAGAGCCGCAACTTGCTGGTCAACGAGAGCTTTACGATGTACATTCCAACGGGCTTCACCCCGGACAACGACGGGCTGAATGATGCGTGGAAGTTCTACGGCATTGACGTCGATGAGACGGATTTCCACATCGTGGTATTCGACCGCTGGGGGCAGCGGGTTTATGAATCAACGGATTTGCACGCCGCCTGGGTTGGAGACAATTTGGGAGGAGATTACTTTGTCCAAAACGGGGTCTACACCTACCTCATCACCACCCGTTCCATCGCCACGAAGGAACGGAAAGTGATCAAAGGTTCAGTAACGATTACACGATGAGCACATTGAAACGCATTTTGTTGGGGGCTGCATTGGGAGCACTCGGCGCAGTGAATTTGTGGAGTCAGGATAACATCCAAATCAATGCCGGAGGCACCGTTGAAACGTGCGATGGGTTTTTTGTGGACGATGGGGACATCGGCGATCCCGCGGGTGGACCGTATTCCAACAACGATTACGTCATCACCATTTGTCCCGGCACGCCGGGTGATGCGATTGCTGCGGAGTTTTTGTCTTTCCAGCTCCAAACCAATGCCAATCCGAACAACAACGACGCCCTGTACATCTACGACGGCAACTCCACCGGGGCGCCGCTCATCGGCATCGGCACGGGGAACAACTTCCTGGACGTTACGGCCACCGCTTCGTTGAACAACCCGACCGGATGCCTGACCTTCCAATTCGTGGTCAACAACGGAGCCTCTGCGGGCGCCATCGGTTGGGCCGCGGAGGTGACGTGCGTGACCCCTTGCACCGTGCCCACTTCAGCGCTGGAACTCAGCGATCCGGAGCCTTTTGCGGACAACGAGAACAGCGTGGGCATTTGTCCTTTCCAGGAAATCACGTTCGATGGGGCGGCCTCTGAGGGGGATGGCGCACCGCTGGCGAACTGGATTTGGAACTGGGGAGACGGTTCGGTCGAAACCACTACCTCCATGGCGGCGACCCACGAATACGATACACCAGGAGAGTATTTGGTCACCTTGGTGGTCGAAGACGAGAACGGTTGCAGCAGCACGAATTTGGAACCGTTCCAGGTGTTGGTCAGTACGATTCCCATCTTCAACGCTGAGTTTTCGACCCCCTTGTGCACCGGCTCGCCGGGGTATTTGGACGGCAACCCGGTGCAGAGCGTCACCTGGACCGCGCTCCCACCGGTTTCGGTGTCTGAGGAGCAGTCCCTTCCCGACAACTCCAACGTGCCTTTCGAGTCGGAGATGGTCATTGATTTCTTCGACGATGGGCAAGAAGTCACGGAATGCGACGATGTCATGTCCCTTTCTGCCGTCTTGGAGCACACCTTCATCGGCGACTTGACGATTTGGGTGGAATGTCCGAATGGCCAGGAAATGCTTTTGCTGGACAACGGTCCGAGTGGCGGTGAGGACGCAACGGGATGCATGTACCCCGACTTGGGGGCCAACAACCTCGGTGACCCTGCCGCGGGTGTGGGTTGGGAGTACACGTGGGACATGGATGCGGAGTACATCATGGATGACCCCAACAACCCGGCGGTAGCAGGCGGGGCTACGGTGCCCGCGGGTTCTTACTTGCCTTGCGGGGACTTTTGCGACCTCGTGGGCTGTCCGTTGAACGGGGTGTGGACGCTCAACATCCACGACCAGTGGCTCGGAGATGACGGTTTCTTGTTCAACTGGACGATGGATTTCAATCCGGAAATCGTTCCGGGAGTTACCACGTTCACTCCGACCATCGGTTTGGATGCCGATTCAAGTTATTGGGACCTCGACCTGAATACAGAGGGCGTGGTGGGATTGGATCCAGAGGCCGACCAAGTCGACCTTGAGTTCGATACCCCCGGCGATTACGCCTTCGATTACGTGGTCACGAACAACTTTGGCTGCCAGTGGGACACGACGGTGGTGGTGACGGTGGTTCCTGGTTTGGACAACTCCATCACTGCTGGCCCCGACGTCATCTTCTGCCAAGAACCTGTGCAGCTCCAAGGAGCGTTCACCGGCTCGGCGCCCTCGGCCTGCGGCAATTCAGAAGGCACCTTTGAATTCTGCTACGGCAACAACGTTTACGAGGAGTATTTCTTCTGCCCGGACAACCCGGGAGATGGTACGATGGTGACGATTTCCATCGAGCAAGGGGGCGTCGAGAATTCCGTCTTTGACGAGTTCTTCATCTACGACGGCCCGGATTCCAATTCGCCCGTGCTCGCCGGGCCGCTGTCAGGCCAAGACATCTCTGGGAACGCGTACACGGCCACCAACCCGGACGGTTGTTTGACCGTGAGCATCGATACGGACGGAAGCATTTCCTGCCTGTCGGGCCAATACGACCCCATCATCCTCTGCACCACGTGCACCGGAAGTTCCAGCACGTGCGGTTACACGTGGTCATGGGATCCGCCGCTGTACTTGGATGACCCCACGGTGCCCAACCCGATGGTGACGGACTTCGATGGGACGCCGTTCACTTACACGCTGCTCGTCGAGCCCGTGGACATGCCCAACTGCGGCACCACCGACGAAGTGACCGTGCTCCCAGGTTTCACATTCACCTATGACGTGACCCAAGTTTCCTGTTACGGCAACGATGGCGAAGTGGAAGTCAACATCACATCGCCCCCCTCGGATGGTCCGTGGACGATTACCTTGGCAGAAGGCGGGACCCTCGTGGAGTCGGTGAACTCGGGCGGCGGACTTTCGGTCATCGATGGGCTGGTGCCCGGCGATTATGTGTTGGAGGTTTCGGATGGTGGCGGCTGCCAATACAACTTTGACATCACGCTCGAAGACCCGGAAACGCTGCTGATCGATGTGACTCCGGACCCCACCATTTGCATCGATGGATCGGTGATGTTGGAAGCCAGTTCCGGCATGGATGTGAACGGGGACTGGACCTACCACTGGGACAATGGCCTTGGGACGGGCGACAGCCATCTGGTTTCCCCGGTGGTGACCACCACGTATTCGGTTTACGCGACGACGGTGAACGGCTGCCCATCGGAGGAAGAGCAGATCACGGTGAACGTGCTCGATAGCTTGGCGGTGTCGCTGGCCGGGGACGATTTGATTTGCGGCGGGGCCTTCGCATCGCTCGAGGTCTTGAGCGCTACGGGCGGCTCGGGTTCCGGCTATCACTACGAGTGGACGTGGCAGGGATTGGATGTGGCAGCAGGTGCCGAGGACCAAATCCTCGACGCGCCGCCCACGACCGGCACCTACTGCGTGACCCTCACGGACGACTGCGAAACCCCAGCGGTAACCGATTGCCACGAAGTCGTGATCGAGACGCCCATCCCGGCTGATTTCCATCCCGACACCACCCACACGTGCATCCCTGGCGTCATCCAATTCACCAGCGATGTGGACCAAGCCCTCTTGCAAGACCAGTACTGGACTTTCGGCGATGGCGAGGGCGCGTTCGACGCAAACCCGGTGCACGTGTACCCGAATCCCGGTTCCTACACGGTGAGCTACCACATCACGTCGTTGCTCGGTTGTGACTATTCGCGAACGGATCCGGGGCTCATTGACGTTTACGACGTGCCGTTTGTCGGATTTGTGGCGAGCCCACAGCCGACTTCGGCGCCGGATACCGAGATTGAGTTCGAGTCGGTCAACTCGGATGGCGTGTTGCAGTGGGATTGGAGCTTTGGGGTGTTGGGGGAGTACGGCAGTTCGCAGGAGGTGGACCCGACGTTCCAGTTCCCCATTGATCGCGGCGGGCTCTACCCCGTGACGCTGGCAGTCACCGACGGGAACGGCTGCTCTTCCCAAGTGACGCGCATCGTCGAGATTTTTGACCTGTTTAATTTGTACATCCCCACGTCGTTCACCCCCAACAACGACGGGGTCAACGATGCCTTCTTCGTCCAAGGAACGGACATCGATCCGGATCGCTTCTTGCTGCAGATTTACAACCGTTGGAACAACATTGTGTTCGAGACCAAGGACATGAACGAACCTTGGCATGGTCCGGCGACGAATGATTCCGAGTATTACGCGCAAAACGGCGTGTACTTTTACCGCGTAGTGGTCTACAACAAGAGCCAATCCGCCGAGCGCCATGAGTACACGGGCACGGTGCTGATCATGCGTTAAGCCACAGAAAGTACCAGACAAGAAAAACCCCGGGCCGCTATCGGCCCGGGGTTTTTATTTCCGCGGATGCAACCGTTCAGGCTCCGTCCGCGACGCCCAGCAGTTCATCCATCGTCCCGGTCGCCACGCTGTGGTAATTCGGGCGTGCGGTCCGGTAGATGTCCCGCGCCAACTCGCCTTGACCGGTTTCCTCCAACGCCCGGTACAACGGCGTCAAGAATTTTCGCCGTCCCACCACCTCGAGGAAACTCCGCAACCGGTCGTAACAGGGCGTGTAGTGGCTCCGAATCCCTTGCTCGAGCCAAGCGAACAACACCTCGTTGTTGCCCGTTGAGGTCATGCCCCAGGCGGCATCGAGTTCCGCCATCCGGTCAGCACCCGTGTCGTCCGGCAAGTTCGAGAGGAAGCGGTACCGCTCCTGGTACACCCACTCGTTCCACGGCAAATCAGTAGTCGCCAGCGCCCCCGCAGTCCAATCCGCGAGCACCGCATCCACGCGCTCAATCCGGGCGCTCGAAACTTGCGGGCAGTTCGCGGGCAGCCCGGCTCCGAAGATCCAAGCGTCCAAATCCACGGCAGCGAGCAGCTCTTCCGTATTGAGCAACTCCGCTTTCAAATAGGTGATGAACGCATCGGTGTCCATCACGCTGAAGGCGTGGGAGGCGAAGTACGTCCGCAGGAACGCATCCCAGGCCTCGCGACCGACCACTTCTTCCATGCGGCGCAGGAAAAAGT
>JALQTD010000280.1 GCA_023264155.1 Flavobacteriales bacterium
GGCCCCACCGGTCGGCGGGCAGACCGCGCCGCAGCCACGAGATCTGGAAGCGGTAGGCCTCCTGGAGCGCCCACAGGTCGGCGTCCACCGTATCGATCACCTCCGCCAGCCGCCGCCGGCGACGCCACCAATTCCACCGCATCCCCCTCGCAAACCAAATCCGGCCCATCAATGGTCGGCGCATCGGGGATCGGCGCCACGTCCAACCAAACCGTGTCGTTCGCGATGGCGCACTGCCCCACGTAATCGGCCACCACATACGGCCCCGAATCGCCGACTTCGACGGAAGGCAGAACCACTTCTTGGCCTTGCGCGGTGAAGGCGTTCGGCCCCGACCACTCGTACAGCCCGTTTTCAATGGAAGCCACGGAAAGCACCGCCTCATCGCCTTCACACAACTCCAACAGCGTGGCATTCGCTTGGTAGGCCAACGCTCCGAAACTGGAGAAGTAGCCGTACCGGGTACCGGAAGAAGACCCGCCGTGAACGATGCCGAGGTGGAAGTAGCCCGAAGGATTGGCGATGCGCGAAGCCTGTAACTGGGGCACGAAATCCGTGCCGGTGATTTGGGCAAACACCCATTCGCCGTTCGTCCCCGGGACCAAAGAAAAGTCCGTGGCATTGATTACACCGGCCGCACCATTGAAGGTGAAATCCCCCTCGATGCCAGCGGGAGCGAGCAAATTGATGCCGATGAACTCGTTCGTCGAGCGCACGAAGTTGACCGCCGGCGAACCCGTGCAAAACAAGCTCGGAAGCACGGCTCCACCGACTTCGCAACCGAAACCCGTCATGTGCCAGATGTACGCCGGAACGGAGGTTTCGATGTAAGCCGCATCATCGGAGAGGGTGTAGGAAAAGGTTTGTCCGGCATCGATTTGGGCCAAAGAAATCCCGCCCACCAACACCTCGGTGTTGTCCTCAACAGCGACCACATACACCCGGTCCGAACCACCGTTCAAGTAGCCCTTGACCACGATGTATTCCGTGCCCAACACGTTGACTGGAATCAGCTGATCCCCCATCAAATCCGAACAGCCCCCAAACGGACTCCCATTCGCCGAATCGTCGTGAATCGTCACGGCAATCGGCGCGTCCGCCGTGACCAAACTGCCGGCCGGATGGAGCGCGGCGGAAGTCCCCACTGCACGAGCCGCATACGTCGAACCCGGCTGTGGCAGCCACACGTCAAAGGGAACACCTGCCGGGTGCCCGCCTACCAAGTCCTGGGTCGGCGTGATCGTGACGGTGGTGTTGGCCACCGTTGCCACCACGTCGAAGCCCGACGGCGAATTGCCGTATGTGTTGTTCAGCAGGGTTTGGAAAGGCGTCACGAATTGCGTGCCGAGCGCATTCTCGCCCTTCAGCGCGAAGATATCCGGATTGCACTGGCACGTAGGATTCACCTCGTAATAGGCACTCACGTCAGCCGTCGAGGTGATGTGAATGCCTTTGCCATGCACCTGGTCAAACGGCTTGTTCTCGACCAAATCCAACCACGGCGTCAAATCCAACGAAACCGCCCCGTTGCTCGGCACCACCAAGGTTTGCGTCGGAAATCCGCCCCCGCCTGCCGGCATGTCCACGACCACCGTCGCCTCCTCCTCGAACGCCGCAAACCGCAACAACACAGGATCATCCCCGTGGCTCGAGGTCACTTCAGGTGCAACGAACCAAAACTCCGTATCAATTTGGGCACCCACGCGCACAGGATGGCCCAAAAACACAACGAGCAACAGCCCGAATACAAGGTGTAAACGCCCCACAGTTCTCCAATTTTCAA
>JALQTD010000281.1 GCA_023264155.1 Flavobacteriales bacterium
TGTAATCCACGCCCCCCTCGCGGGCCAGCCACCAGCTCAGCCCCGTAGCGAGCAGCGGTTGCAGGTAGATGTAAATGCTCACCACGGTTGGCGCCACGATTTGGAGCGCGTAAATGTTCAGCAAATACACCAGGAACGTCGTCATCAACACGACGAAGGCCAGCCCCTGCCAATGCGCCGGCTCGAAGGCCGCCCAATCGATCGCCAGCGCCTGCGACGCCCCCACCGGCAGCACGAACACCGCCCCAAAAAGGAACACCCACGAAATGACGGTCAGCGGCCGGTAGCGCGCCATCAGCGGCTTCACCACCACCAAGTAGACCCCGTAACTCGCGGCGTTCACCAGCACCATCAGGTCGCCCTGCCAACTCGCGTGCAAGGAAGCCGAACGCGCACCGAGCAAGAGCAGCGCCACCGCGCCCGCCATGCCGAGGGCGACCCCCGCCACCTTGCGGGCCGTCACCGCCGTGCCCAGCAACGCAGCCGAGACCAACAACACCAGCACCGGATTGACCGTCATGATCAGGCTGGCATTGACGGGACTCGTCGCGTTCAGCCCATTGAAAAACAGCAACTGGTTCAGCGCCACCCCCGTGAGGCCCGCGAGCGCGAGCCGGCCGAAGTCCCCCCGCGCCACCCGCTCCCAGCGCCCCGACCGCGCACGCAACACCCCGCGCACCACCCAAAAAAGCCCGCCACCGCCGAGCACGCGCAACACAATGAAGCCGGACGGCCCGATCAAGTCGGGCATCAACCCTTTGGCAATCAGGTAATTCGCCCCGTACGTAAAGGCCACCACGAGCAGCGCCAAGTGCGCCAAGAGCCGCGGCATCACATCCGCCGCCGCGCTTCCTCCACCGCCGCCTTCGCCGACCCCGCCGCCACGGCGTCATCGAACAGGAACACCGGCCGCTTCAGGAACGTGTACTCCTCGAGGATGAGCCGGCGGTAGTCCTGCTCGGTCAACTCCTGGTCCGCCAAGCCCATGCTCCGAAACTTCATCGCCCGCCGCGAAAAGAGCGCCTCGTACGAACCCGCGTGCGCCGCCATGGCGTCGAGGTCCTCCGCCGAAATGCCCTCCGATTTGATGTCCACCACCTCGCAACCGTGCGCCGCCGGCTGCAAATCGTCAAAAATGCGCTGGCACGTTTTGCACGTGGGCAGCGTGAATGCCTTTTTCATGTCGTCCGATTTTCCATGTGCGCAATCAGCGCGTTGAGACCATCTTGCCAGTGGTGGTGGTTGTCGATCACCACGTCCGCTTCCTGTTTCCAGGGCTCGATGTAGGCCAAATCCGCAGGCCGCACATGCCGGCGCCACTGGTACCTCACCTCATCCTCCGTGTACCCCCGCTCCGCTCCGTCCCGGGCGATCCGCCGCGCGAGCCGCACCGGCTCCGGCGCATCGATGTAAGCCACCAGCTCCGCCCGCGCCCGCATCCCCTCGTACGCCATCGCGAACAGCCCCTCCACCACGAGCCACTCCGCCGGCTCGATCACGATCTCCTCCGATTGCATCACGTCCCGGTTGTACGTGTACGTCGCCAGCCGCACCGCCTCGCCCCGACCGAGCCGGTCCACATCGGCCAGCAGCGCCTCGTGGTCGATCACCTCGGGCAGGTCGAAGTTCGTCTCGCCTTGGTCGTCGACCGGCAACTCCGACTTCGGTTTGTAGTAATCGTCGAGCGACAGCACCGCCACACGCTCGTCGAAGTGGGAGCGCAAACCGCGCAACACCGTGGACTTGCCACTGCCACTACCACCTACTAG
>JALQTD010000282.1 GCA_023264155.1 Flavobacteriales bacterium
GAGGAGGATGAGGGAGGTGAAGGTGAGGCCGGCGATGTACGCGCGGTGGGTGGCGCGGGCGGGGCGGGCGCGGCGGGCGGAGCGGGCGCGGCGGGCGGAGCGGGCGCGGCGGGCGGAGCGGGCGCGGCGGAGCTTATTGCCAGTTTGCATAGCCAATCCAGTTCGTGCGGCCCCACGGGGGCTGGCTGCAAAGGAGCCCGGAGTTGAAATGCGGGCTGGGGGACCAGTGGACGCCGACGGCGAAGGCCGTGCCGTTCCAGCCGAAGCTGGCCCGCCACCCGGCCGAAAGGGTGCGGGATGCGGTGCCGGTGAGGGGGAACGTGGAGAGGGTGGCGGCCCAATCGGCCCAGGTGGCAGTGGCGAAGGCGCCGGCGGTTCGGTGGAACCGGGCGGGCGGGCGGAACTGGCCTTGGAGCCAGGTGCCGGCCGTGAAGTGGGGGGTGGCGTGATGGAGGGCAGCCGCCCATTCGGGGGACCAGCCGACACGGCCGAGGTCGGGCCAGGCTTCGCGGACCGTGCCGAGGGCGCACCGGGCGGTCCAGCCCGGCGCGAGGGCGATTTCGTGGGAGACGGCGAGGTGGGCAGTGACCCAGCGGCCCGCCACGTCGGTGGTGGCGAGCCGGTAGCTCCAGCAACTGGAGGGGCGGAAGGGTGCGCGGAACTCGGCGGACGTGAGGTCGGGCTGGGACGAGGCGGTGAGGGTGCGCACCGGGAGGTCGGTGGCGGCCCAAGGGCCCCATCCGGGGCGGCCGTTCGTCCATGGCATCACGCCTTCCTGCTGGGCCCACGCCGTGCTGGCGATCAGGGCCACTCCCCATGTCATCTTCCTCATGCCGCGAAGGAAGGGAGGGGGAGCGGGAAGGCCGCGGGGAGTTTACGGCTGAGGGGGCGGGCTTTGTGGGCGCCACGTTTCGGACGCGGGGCGGGGGGGCCACGCGGGGGGGAAAGGGAGTACCGGGGCTGGCTGGAGTTGGGTGCCCGCGAGCCAGCGGTCCTCCGAGGTGGAGGCGCCGACATTGAGGAAGCGGCCTGAGGGGGCGTCGAGGAGGGCGATTTCGTGGACGCGGCCGTCGGCGAGGTGGATCCGCATGCGGCTGCACGCGGCCCGGTTGAATTGGAGGTCGTTGCCTTCTTCGACGTAGTAGATGGCCTCGGCGTTGCCTTCGATGAGGAGGCGATCGAGGGCGCCGTCGTGGAAGGTCCCGTGGAGGGTCCGGCCCGTGATTTGGTCCGCACACGTATCGTTGAGCGCGCGCGTGAGGTGGGCGTGCCCCAGGCCGTGGAGGACGTCGGGGTGGGCATTGCGGAAGTGGAGCGCCAGGGTGTCGGCGGATAGGATTTGGCCTTCAAACCACATCTGAGGCGACTGCTCGAAGCGCATGATGCTGTCTTGCTCAAGCCAAATCAACGTGTCGCACCGCCCCAGGGCCTCTCCCTGCCGGAACACCACCTCGGGAAATGCCCGCATCTCCTGCCGCCCCTGCACCAGCACATCGGCCACCAAATGCAACGTATCGCCTTGCTCCACTTGGATCAATTCCGCCCGCCGCTCCCCTCCTTCCACCCGCGAAACCCACGCAGAATCCACCTGCTGCTGCATCCACCGCTCCCCCCAAACCACCCGGGTCACGGCCGTGTCCATCGCCTCCACCCGGCCCCAAGCCGCCCGCCGCTCCTCCCCCCACACCAAACTATCCGCCCAGACCCCCTCCGCCCCGCTCCGCACCCAGGCCCGC
>JALQTD010000283.1 GCA_023264155.1 Flavobacteriales bacterium
CAGGGATAATGTCGTTCCGCCGATTGCTCACCACAGAAAAACACCACTTCGAATTCACCTGCCAAATGACCTAGCATCTTGTCCAAGAAGGTTTCCGAAATGCGAATGGGGGTATGCGTGAAATACCCGACTACCATTTGCTCTTTGGGTGCACTCATCATGTACAAATGTAAGGGCCTATCGTCCTTGCCATCGCTGACCCATCCCATAAGTCATGCTTTATTCTGCGATCGGTGAAAACACAATAGTGACCTCACCCAAACAATCCCCGCTTTCCCCGAACTTTGCCGAACAATGCCGAGACGAGTCCCCCCCAACAAGAGCTTCTCCTTCCTGAACACGCTGCGGCGAACGTACCGGCTGCTCGAGCGGAAGGAGCGCCGGTATGCCATGGGGATGCTGGGCTTGAGCTTCGTCAACAGCTTCGTGGACATCCTGGGGTTGGCGGTCGTGTTGCCGGTCATCGGCGTGGTCATGCGGCCGGACACCATCCAAACAAATGCCTACCTGATGGCGATGTTCGACTGGAGCCAGCAGGTGGGGGTGGCGGATGAGCAGGAGTTCACGGCGCTGCTGGCCGGGTGCATGCTCGCGGCGTTCTTGTTTAAGGCGGGGTTTGGGATGGGGGTGAACTTGTTGCAGAACCGGTTTGCGTATCGGGTGGGGTTGCGGAATGCGGGGGTGCAGTGGACGCACCACTTTGCGAGCAGCTTGGAACGCATGCGGTCGCAAGAGTCGGGGCAGGTGCAGGCGACGATCAACGGCTGGCCGTTGCAGTTTGCCAGCATTTTTCTTTCGAACAGTTTGGCACTCATCAACGAACTCATCGTGGTGGCGGTCATCACGGCGGGGTTGTTTGTGTACGAGCCGGTGGTGCTGCTGGGGATTGCGGCCATCCTCACGGTCGGGGTGGTGATCATTCGGGTGGCGACGAAAAGGAAGCTGAATGCGTACGGAGATACACAGCAGAAGTTGGAGCCGAGATCACTTTCGTTGATTTCGAACGCGATCCGGGGGTTCTTGGAGGTCATTACGTTCCGGGCGTCGGACGCCGTGCGGGATGCGTATTTGGGGACCCGGAGGCAGCTGTTCCGGATCATGGCGCACCGCCAGGTGCTGCTGCAGCTGCCGGCGAAGTTGTACGAGGTGCTGGCCGTGGGGTTGATTGCGGGGGCGATTTTGGTGGCGATGTTGGGGGAGTGGCGGGATTTGGCCTTCTTCGAATTCCTGACGCTGCTGGTGCTCGCCGCTTACCGCATCATGCCTTCGCTGAGCCGGATCAATGGCTACATCATGCAGATGCGCAGCCAGCAGTATGTGTTGGACCAAATGGAACAAGGGGCCGCCGGGGTGGCCGCCCAAGCCACGAGCGACCCGACCGCCCGTTCGCCGCTTCCGGCCGAGGCGCGCCCGCTCGGCATCGCCGCGGAGGGGCTCACGCTCGGGTACGAAGCGCTGCCCGAGCCCGTGGTGGCGGACCTGTCGCACACGTTCGGGCCGGGGGCCATCCACGCCATCGTGGGCGCCTCGGGTTCTGGGAAGAGCACCCTCGTGAGCGCGTTGCTGGGGCTGCACGCGCCGGAAGCGGGGCGGGTGGTGGTGCGGCATGCGGGCGGGGATTTGGCCCTCAATGACGGGCTGAGCCAACGCGACTGGCTGGCCCACGTCGGCTACCTCAGCCAGAGCCCGTTCCTGTTTGCCGGCAGCCTGCGCGACAACCTGACGCTGCGCGTGCC
>JALQTD010000284.1 GCA_023264155.1 Flavobacteriales bacterium
GCGATCAGCTTTCAGATTGCTTGGAAGTTGTTCCATGCGAAGTGGAATTTGAGGCGCGACGGGGCGAGGCGGCCGCGGATTTTGTTCTTGGCCGATCGCAACGTCCTGGCTGATCAAGCCTTCAATGCATTCAGTGCGTTTGAGGAAGAGGCTTTGGTCCGCATCCGGCCTTCGGAAATCCGGCGAAGGGGGAGCGTGCAACGCAACGGGAGCATCTTTTTTACCATCTTCCAAACCTTCATGAGCGGCCCGGATGGCGCGCCCTACTTCGGCGAATACCCCGCTGATTTTTTCGATTTCATCATCATCGACGAGTGCCACCGCGGTGGGGCAAACGACGAGAGCTCTTGGCGGGCGATCATGGAGCATTTCGCGCCTGCGGTGCAGCTGGGGCTGACGGCCACGCCCAAGCGGGATGTGAACGGGGACACCTACGCTTACTTCGGCGATCCGATTTACGAGTATTCGCTCAAGGAGGGCATCAACGACGGTTTCCTGAGCCCTTTCCGGCTGAAGGAGATCCGCACCACGATTGATGATTACGTGTACACGCCGGATGACGATGTGGAGGAGGGCGAAATTGAGGTGGGCCGGCGCTACAAGGAGTCGGATTTCAATCGGATCATCGAGATCAAGGAGCGCGAGCAGTTCCGCGTGGAGCAGTTCATGGGGATGATCGATCAGTCGCAGAAGACCCTCGTTTTTTGTGCAACCCAAAACCATGCCGCCGCCGTGCGCGACCTGATCAACCAGCTCGCCCTCTCCCCCAACCCCTCCTACTGCCACCGCGTGACGGCCGATGACGGTGCCCTTGGCGAGCAGCACCTCCGCGACTTCCAGGACGACGAAAAGGCCATCCCCACCATCCTCACGACCTCCCAAAAGCTCTCCACGGGCGTCGACGCCCCCGAAGTCCGCAACATCGTCCTGTTGCGCCCGGTCAACTCCATGGTCGAGTTCAAGCAGATCATCGGGCGCGGCACCCGGCTCTTCGAGGGGAAGGACTATTTCACCATCTACGACTTCGTGGAGGCCCACCACCATTTCCAGGACCCCGAGTGGGACGGGCCTCCGCAAGCCCCCGAACCCCAAGCCCCGCCCTCACCCGCCCCCTACCCCAGCGGCAACGACAAGCCTCCCACCCCCCGCTCCGGCGAACCGCCGCAACGGATGATCAAAGTACGGCTCTCGAACCGGAGCGTTTTGCAGCTGGACAGCATGGTTCGGACTTCCTTTTGGTCCGCTGACGGGACGCCCATTTCAGCCGAGCACTTCATCCAAAACCTGTTCGGCGAACTTCCCTGCCTTCTTCCAATCCGAGGACGAACTCCGGCGCATTTGGAGCAACCCCGACACCCGGCGCAAACTCCTCGACGAACTCAGCGAGCGCGGCTTCTCGAAAGCCCAGCTCGAAGACCTGCGCGCCATGATCCACGGCGAACAGTCCGACCTCTTCGACGTCCTCGCCCACATCGCCTACAGCGCCCCCCTCGTCGCCCGCGCCCACCGCGCCCAAGCCGTCCAAATCGATCTCGCCACCTACAACCCCGCCCAACAGGACTTCCTGCGCTTCGTCCTCGACCAATACGTCCGCACCGGCTCCGACGAGCTCGACACCTCCAAACTCAGCGGCCTGCTCCACCTGAAGTACGACGCCCTCGCCGACGCCCGGGCCGCCCTGGGCGACGTCCCCGCCATCCGGCAGCTGTTCATCGGGATGCAGGAACGGCT
>JALQTD010000285.1 GCA_023264155.1 Flavobacteriales bacterium
CGGCAGGGCCGCGGTGGTAGGCGCCTTCGTTCAGGGTGGTGTGGGCGGTTTGGCACAGCTGGAGGTCCAAACCGGCAAAGTCCGCGCGCAACATGTTCTCCGTAAACAGCATGTCCATCGCCTTCGGGCCGCCCGACGGGTTACCGAGCTGATCCGGGTTGAAGCCTTCGAGGATCAAGGTCCCGCCGGGCTTGAGCCATTGGATGGCCCGTGCGTGGAAGTCGGCGCGGCGGTCGGCTGGCATGTGGGCATAAATGAGGGCCACCGCGTCGAAGCGGTGGGCGGGCTCGAAGGCGAAGGCGTCGGCGACGCAGGCGTTCACGGTGACGCCGGCTTCGGAAGCCCAGCGCAGGGATTTGGCCACCCCTTCATCGGAGTAGTCAAACGAATGGACTTCCCAGCCCAGCTGGGCGGCGTACAAGGCGTTGCGGCCTTCTCCGTCGCATGGCAGGAGGATGGATCCAGGCGTGAGCGCGGCGAGTTGTTCCTTTAAAAAGGCGTTCGGCTCCCGGCCGTACACCGCGTCTTCCGATCCGTAGCGTTCGTCCCAAAATGCTTTCATGGTGGCAACTTATTTGGCCACAAAGGTGTTGCTTTTCCACCGATTGCACGCCAACTTCACCCCCAATCCATGGAAACCTTCGATTTCAAAGCGCTCAAGGAGCAAGCCACGGCCCAGCGCGCCACCTCCGC
This sequence comes from Flavobacteriales bacterium, assembly GCA_023264155.1. Classification (GTDB taxonomy): domain Bacteria; phylum Bacteroidota; class Bacteroidia; order Flavobacteriales_D; family Sanyastnellaceae; genus JALQTD01. The sequence continues at coordinate 694 of JALQTD010000285.1, forward strand.
GCGCGAACGCATCGCCTTGCTCGATGCCCTGTATGCTGAAGTGCTCAAGCGCCGGGCGGATCTGCACGCCGCGATGCACGCGGATTTTCGCAAGCCGGCGGAGGAGGTGGACTTGACGGAGGTGTACGTGTTGAAGTCGGAGATCGATTACGTGAAGCGGCGGTTGAAGGGGTGGATGCGACCGAAGCGCGTGCGCGGGGGATTGGCGATGTTGGGTTCGCGGGCGTGGGTGCGCCGGGAAGCGAAGGGGGTGGCGCTCATCTTGGCGCCGTGGAATTACCCGATGCAGCTCCTCTTCCGGCCGCTCGTGAGTGCGTTGGCGGCGGGGTGCACGGTGATGTTGAAGCCGTCGGAGATGACGCCGCGGACGGCGCAGGTCCTCCAGGAGATTGTGGAAGCGGTGTTCGATCGGCGGGTGGTGCAGCTGGTGCAGGGCGGGCCGGAAGTGGCGCAGGCCTTGCTTGCCCAGCCGTTTGATCACGTGTACTTCACGGGGTCGCCGGCGGTGGGGAAGCTGGTCATGGCCGCGGCCGCGCAGCATCCGTGCAGCGTGACGTTGGAGTTGGGCGGCAAGTCGCCGGCGGTGGTGGATGCGACTGCGAATTTGGGTGCGGCGGCCCGGCGTTTGGCCTGGGGGAAGCTCGTGAATGCAGGCCAAATCTGCGTCAGCCCCGACTACGCGCTCGTCCCCACTTCCCTGCGTGACGCCTTCGTCGAAGCGGTGCGGGAGGCCATGATCGCCCAGTACGGGCCGCATCCCGAAACGGCGCCGGACTTTCAGCGCATCGTCAACCCGCGCCACGCCCACCGCATCGCCGGCCTCATCGAGGACGCCGTCGCCCGCGGCGCCCGCATTGCCCACGGTGGCACCTCCGACCCGGACCGCGCCTACATCGCGCCCACCATCCTGATCGACGTGCCCCGCGACGCGGCCATCCTCGAGGAAGAAATCTTCGGTCCCGTCCTGCCGGTCCTCACCTACGAAAGCGAGGACGCCCTCATCGCCGAAAT
>JALQTD010000286.1 GCA_023264155.1 Flavobacteriales bacterium
GAGAAATCTCCTTCGGCGACGCGATCCTCCCCGGGTCCGGCCCTCCACCACTGGCCTATTGGAGCGGCGGCCCGACCAACGGACTGCTGTCAGAGTTCAACGCGAACTGGGACGAAAACCCGGACCTGCTCGCGGGTGCTGCACCGCCCGGACTTCTCCCCGATTGGGGCTACCCGGGTTGGGCGGACCTGCAGGAGTCCAACGTTCCCGAGTTCTTTACTTTGATGAAAAGCCAGTCTTCGGCCGGAAGTGGCAAGGTCATTATCGCCGAAACCCCGGCGGGTTCAACGCCGCCGACCCTGGTCGTGACGTCCGTTGCGATGCCGTGCTCCTGCGCCGGTGAGCCGGTGGCAGTGGGCTGCTCCGATCCGATGTCGGCGAACTACATCGCCGGATTCGTGGTCGGTGACGGCAGCTGTTCGCTGGGCGGTTGCACCGATGCCGAAGCGCTGAACTACAACCCGGCTGCGACGGTGCACCGGAACGAATGCGTGTACGAGGGGCTGTGCGGCGAGTGGTACGTGGAGCCGGGCAAGGCCTATGGTTTCACGGGTGCTTTCGCGGCGGAGCTGGGCACGTTGGAGGAGGGCGCCGAGGTGGTCGCTCCACATGCCCTTTATGTGGAAGGGCCAAACGCCGGCGCGCAGGGTTCGACCCTGGCTTCGTGGACGGCTCCTGAGGCCGGCTCGGTGCAGTTCACGTGGGCGTATGCCACGTCGGATGGCATCCAGTACGATGTGCCGTTTGTTTCGGTGAACGGGGTGGTGACAAATTTGAGTGGGGGATCGACGTTGTCGCCGGCCGCTGTTTGGTGGTTGGATGAGGATTCGTTGGGAAGCGCTTGGCACCCCGGACCGGGCTTTGCGTTGCTCGATCCGGAGATGTGGGTGACTGGTTTCACGGACGAAACAACCGTGATTTCCTACCAAGGGCCGGTCTCCATCAACGTGGAGGCAGGCGATGAGGTGGCGTGGGGTGTGTACTCGACCGATGGGCAGTATGGGGCCGGTAAGTTGTTGGTTGCGAGCGTGATTTGGCCTGAAGGCTGCCCGGAACCGCTCGAGGCCACCCCGGGATGCAAGGACCCGCTGGCCTGCAACTACAACCCGATGGCGACCGTGACCGACGGCAGCTGCGAATTCCCCGGCGACCCGTGCGACGACTTCAACGTGTGCACGGTGAACGACGTGCTCACCGAGGACTGCGGGTGCGCGGGCACCTACCTTGACAGCGATGCGGACGGGGTGTGCGACGCGGAAGACGTGTGTCCGGAGGCGCAGACGTGGCAGTACGAAGAGGGGCCGTGCGGGTGCGTGGACGACTGGGACGTGAACTTCAACGGCCTCGGCGATTGCTTCGACACGCCCGGGTGCATGGAGGAGTTGGCGGCGAACTACTATGCGGCGGCGACGATGCCGACGACGTGCGTGTTCGATGGGCCGTGCGGGGCGACGTTGACTGCGGATTCGTTGGGATTGGGCTTCACGGGGCCGATGGGCATGGGGGAGTGGCTGGAGCTGGCGGCGAGCGGCGAGGTGACCTGGATCGATGGGCGCTTGATGCTGACTTCGGGCAATGCGATGGAGGCGGCTGCGACCCGGGTGTCGTTCCTGATGCCGACCGATGGCCAAGTGGCGTTCTCGTGGGCGTTTGCGACGTCGGATGAATTTGGTTGGGATGATGCAGGCCA
>JALQTD010000287.1 GCA_023264155.1 Flavobacteriales bacterium
CAACACGCGCGGCATGAGCCAGTTCGCTGACGGCGGCATCGTGGGCACCAAGCCCTACGCGGCTTCGGCGAATTACCTCCAAAAGCAAGGCGATTACTGCAGTGGATGCCGTTACTCGGCCAAGGAAAAGGTGGGTGAAAACGCCTGCCCGTTGAACAGTTTGTACTGGGATTTTCACGTCCGCAACCGTCCGCTGCTTGAGCCGAATCCGCGCATCGGCATGGTCTACCGCAATTGGGATCGCAAGTCGTCGTCGGATCAGCAAGCGCTGCTCGAGCGCGCTGCACAGGTGTTGGACCAAATCGAATCGCTATGACCTCCACTGTACTTGTCTGGTTCCGCCGGGACCTCCGATTGACCGACAACCCCGCATGGCACGCGGCCTGTGCCTCGGGTGCCCGGATTGTGCCAGTTTTCATCGAAGAGCCGTGGCGGCGGGAGCGGTCTGTGTGGACGCCGGACCTCCCCGCACTGGGGCCGCGCCGGGAGCAGTTCATTGCCGAAGGGGTATTCGCGTTGCAGGAGGCACTGGGCGGCTTGCTCGTGCGGAAGGGCCGGCCGGCGGAAGTGCTCGCAGTGCTCGCAAAGGAATACGGGGCTGAACGGGTGTACTGCACGGCGGGGCATGCCCCTTACGAGGTGCAGGACGAGTCAGAGGTGGCGGCGCAGCTCGCGCTCGAGGTGCACGAGGGCGGCACCCTGCTGCATCCGGAGGATTTGCCTTTCGACATCGTGGATTTGCCGCAGGTCTTCTCGTCGTTTCGGCGGAAGGTGGAGAAGCGGTGGACGGTACGGCCGGTCGCCGAGGCCCGGACGGCGATGGTGGACGTGCCGAAGGAGGCGGCGGTGGTGCAGGCGGGTGCGGTGGATGCGCGTTTGGCCTTTCCCGTGCACGGCAGTTTTCAAGCGGCCCAAACCCGGTTGCACCACTACCTCGACGGCACCCGCGCGCTGAGCACGTACAAGGAAACGCGCAACGGCCTACTCGGCTCGGATTACAGTTCCAAATTCAGTCCGTGGCTCGCCAGCGGCGCCCTCGGTCCGCGCGAGACCTACGCCGCCATCCGCAGCTATGAAGGCCGCCACGGCGCCAACGACAGCACCTACTGGCTCATCTTCGAATTGCTGTGGCGGGATTACTTCGCCTTCGTGGCGCGGCAATTCGGCCGGCGCTTGTATGCCGGCTCCGGCCTCCGCGGAGTCAAGCCCGCGCCGAAGTGGAATTCGCGCGCCCAACGCGCCTTCGCGTCTTGGTGCGCCGGCGAAACCGGACAGGATTTCGTGGACGCCTGCATGCACGAACTCGCTGCCACCGGATTCCTCTCGAACCGCGGCCGCCAAGTGGCTGCCTCCTACCTCGTCCACGACCTCGGCGTCGACTGGCGCGCAGGCGCTGCTTGGTTCGAGCACCACCTGATCGATCACGACCCGGCTTCCAATGCGGGCAACTGGCTCTACATCGCGGGCCGCGGCAACGACCCGCGTCCGGTCCGGCGCTTCAACCCGGAAGGGCAGGCGGAACGCTACGACCCCGACGGCACCTACCGCCGCGCCTGGGCATAAAAAATCCCCGATCCCGCGTAAGCGGCACCGGGGATTCCTCGCAAATGCGCTAATATCAGTGGGAAGCGAGGTATGAAGCCACGCCGTCGCGCGTCGCGTTCATTGCGTCTTCGCCTTCGCTCCA
>JALQTD010000288.1 GCA_023264155.1 Flavobacteriales bacterium
CGAACACCTCCACCGGCTTCGACGGCCCCTTGAAGGCCGCGCGCACCAAGGCCGCCCCTCCCGGAATCGCACAAGCAAACCGCAACAACCCCATCGTCGCGTAGTGCGCCCGCTCGGGATCCACGCGGAAAATCAACGGCTTCAACCACTTATACATGGCCGCAAAGGTAATTCGCGCCTCCCCCACCGCGTGGCATTGTGGAAAACCCTGTGAATAGTGTATAATTATCACCCTGACGGGGCCTCGTTGGCAACGTGTAGATTTGACTTCCAAGGATGAATACTTGGGGACTGTTTGGAAAGCTGGTGAAGCAGAAGCTCACCGAGGAGCAAGTGGCAACGCTGTTCGTCAACACCACGTTCGAAAGCGTGGAGGCGGGTTGGCCGTTGGTGGCTGAGGCCATCAACGAATGCCCTGAGTTCGTGCGGTCGCCTCAGGTGGATCCGGAAGATTACGGCCGCTTTTTGCTCGCGGTCGTGGCGGCGAACCTGCTTTCGATTCCGAAGCACTTCGAGGCGGGGGTGGACAGGCGTTTGGTCCAGCGCATCTGTGCCAAATTCGCCCGCGCCCTCGACCTGACGAACGACGACTTCACCCGCCGCGTCAGCACCTACCGCTCGTACATGAAGCAAGTGAACCACCCGTCGAAGAAAATCGACCGCGGCTTCACGCGCCTCGTGATGTACAAGTACAACCTCATCCCCTTCCAGGATCCGTACTTCGCCTCCATTTCGACCCCCGACCCGAATGTCCAAAAGCAGCTCAACGAACTGCTGGTCAACTTCTTGTGGGACTGGGAAGGGTTCGTAGGAACGTACAAGGTGAAGGCCCAGCCCCAGCTGGAAGTCTGACGGCCCTCAGTCCATGCGCCGGTCCAAATCCCGGGCGATGTCCTTCTGTTTCAGCGTGTCCCGCTTGTCGTGCAGCTTCTTGCCTTTCGCCACGGCAATTTTCAGCTTGGCGTAACCCGAATCGCCGATGAACAGCAACGTGGGCACCACCGTCACCCCCACGTCCTTCAGTTTCTTCTCCAGCTTGCGGAGCTCCACTTTCTTCAGCAGCAACTTCCGCTGGCGGCGGGACTCGTGGCCCGCGTACCCCGCATTCGGATACTCCGCGATGTAGGCGTTGAACAGGAAGAACTCGCCGTCGTGGAAGCGGCAGTAAGCCTCGGTGATGCTGGCCTTTCCCGCCCGAATCGACTTGATCTCGGATCCCACCAATTGCATCCCCGCAGTGAATTCGTCCGTGAGGAAATACTCAAAGGACGCTTTCTTGTTCTTGATCTCGACGGCCATGGGGCGAAAATACGGCCAATGCGCCCGTCTCGCCGCGCGCTCGCTTCGTAACTTGCTGCCCCCATGAACGCCTACTCCGATTTGCACAAAGTCGAGCTGCACTGCCACCTCGAACTCGCCTTCCGACCGTCCACCTTGAAAACTTGGGCCCTCGCCCAAGGCATGGACGTGGCGAGCGACGAGGCCTTTGCCCGCGCCTTCCTCATCCGGGAGCCCATGACCAGCTTGCCGGAGGTGCTCCACAAGTTCCTCGATGTGCGGGATTTGTTGGCGAGCGAGGAGATGATGGAGCAGCTCGCCTTTGAAGTGTGCGAGGACATGTACGTGCACCACGGCGTGCGGGTGCTCGAGCTGCGGTATGCGCCGAGCTTCCTGCTGGACA
>JALQTD010000289.1 GCA_023264155.1 Flavobacteriales bacterium
AGGGCGTGGTGCGGGGGCTCCATTTTCAAGTGCCTCCCCATGCGCAAGGCAAGCTGGTGCGTTGCGCGGTAGGACGCGTGCTCGACGTCGCGGTGGACCTGCGGGCGAGTTCGCCCACCTTCGGTCAGCACGTCAAGGTGGAATTGTCTGCTGAGGCGGGCAACCAGCTGTGGATTCCACCGGGTTTTGCGCATGGGTTTGCCGCGTTGGAGCCCGATGCAGTGCTCGCATACAAATGCACGGCGGGCTATGCGCCGGGGAGTGAGGCGTCGCTGCGATGGGATGACCCGGATTTGGGCATCGACTGGGGCGTGGCCGAGCCGCTGCTTTCGCCGAAGGATGCGGGCGCCGGCAGTTGGGCCGATTTCGCCTCGCCGTTTCCATGATGGCATGTGATTTGCAGGCCAAACCACACGATTTTCACCTCCCTTTCGTTCCCTTTTCATGAACCGAACCGTCCTCACTGCCCTCGCGGGCTTCCTCGTCCTCGCCGCCGGGTCGCTGACCCTCGTTGCCCTCACGGCTTCAGCGCCGGAAGAGCAAGCCACCGTCCAGGTCGATACGGTGCATGTGCCACTTCGGCATCCTGCCCCCGATTTGCCCGCTACCCCGACCTTGTGCGGTGAGCCGGTGCCCATGGACGCGTTTGGGGTGCGTGAATCGCTCGACCGGGAAATGGTGGTGAACGCCTACCACCACAGTTCCACCATCCTGTACTTGAAGCGAGCGGGGCGTTGGTTTCCCATCATCGAGCCCATCCTCGCCGAGGAGGGCATCCCCGACGACATGAAGTACCTCGCCGTCATCGAGAGCGGGCTGGCTCAAGTCGTCTCCCCGGCTGGGGCTTCGGGATTTTGGCAGTTCATGAAGCGCACGGCCCCGGGCTACGGCCTCGAAGTGAATGGCGAGGTCGACGAACGCTACCACGTGGCGGCTTCTACCCGCGCGGCCTGCGCTTACCTGCGCGAGGCGCACGAGCGATTCGGTTCATGGTCCCTTGCCGCCGCATCGTACAACATGGGCATGGCCGGTGTGGCCCGCGAGTTGGAAGACCAAGGCGTGGAGGCGTATTGGGACCTGCATTTGAATCCCGAAACTGCGCGCTACGTTTACCGGTTGCTCGCCATCAAAGAGGTGTTCGAGCACCCTGCCCGCTATGGATTTGATCTGAGCCCCGAGGACGTGTATGCACCTTACGAGGTCCGCGAATTGGAGGTGTCCAAAACCATCAACGACCTCGCCGCCTTCGCCCGGGAGCAAGGCACCAACCTCAAGGCCTTGAAAGCCCTGAATCCCTGGTTGCGGGACGATTTCCTGCCCATCAGCATCGGCAATTCCTACACCATTTTGTTGCCCGCCTGACCGGGAAACCGCTGGAGGCGGTAGGCCACCGGTGAGGGGCGCTGGCCGGCCGCATCTTTGATCAGCATGGCCGCCCCGGTACTGCCTGCAGCGAACACTTCATCGACTCCTCGGACCACGCCAGCCGGCACACCCTGTGCGAGAAACGCTGCATCGAGTTCGGCGCGCGTCCGAAGGCTTGCGGCTTCGTTGAGCAAGGCCATCAAATGGGGCCGGTGTTCGAGCCGATCCGGATTCGAGGCGAACCGCGGTTCTTCCGCCCATTCG
>JALQTD010000028.1 GCA_023264155.1 Flavobacteriales bacterium
AACGCCATGCGGACCTGTCCCAAGCTCATCATCGGGCGGGTGCAAGGAAAAGCGGTCGGTGGGGGCGTGGGATTGGCTTCAGCGGTGGACTATTGCCTGGCGACCTCGCATGCATCCGTGAAACTCTCCGAGCTGGCTGTGGGCATCGGTCCCTTTGTGGTCGGCCCTGCCGTGGAGCGTAAAATCGGGACATCCGCCATGTCGCAGTTGGCCATCGATGCCACGGAATGGCGAAGCGCTGAATGGGCTGAACAGCGCGGATTGTACGCGGCGGTGTTGCCTGATGCAGCTAACCTCGACGCCGCGGTGGATGCACTTGCGTTGCGATTGGCCAACTCCAACCCTGAGGCCATGACCGAGTTGAAGCGCGTCTTCTGGACCGGAACGGATCATTGGGACGAGCTGCTCGCGGAACGGGCCGCAATCAGCGGTCGCCTTGTCCTCAGCGATTTCACACGCCAAGCCATCGCGCGATTCAAAGCGAAGTAATCGGATTCCTTCTGATTGAGAAACCCCGGTAGCTTGCGGAAGTTACCGGGGTTTTTCGTTGCCTGCTTGTCGGGCATAAAAAAAGCCCCTCCGGAAGACCGGAGGGGCTTTTCAATTCGCTTTCAGTGGGCTCAGTGGCGCACCACGATTTGGGTCGTCCAAACCGCATCAGCCGCAGTGACGTGAACCAAGTAAGTTCCCGCAGACCAACCGGCCACATTCATTTCGAGCAACCCGTTGATCACGGTCGCCTCTTCGCTCATCACCACCCGGCCTTGCATGTCGGTCGCTCGAACAGTGGCCGCGGGCACATCGGCGTTGACTGCAATCCAAAGGGATGCGTTTGCTGGGTTCGGGTAAGCCGCCCACAGCAGCGCATCGGTCGTGGCTACACTCAACACATCGTCCACCTCAACTTCCACTTCCGTTGCGCACTGGTGGTCGTCGTATACATTCAACACGTAAACGCCGGCAACAAGACCTGACAGGTCCTCATCGGCGCTCGTGAAGTCATTGTCGCCCGTCCAAGCGAACACGTAAGGCGCTGTACCTCCTGTCACCGTGACTTCGATGCTTCCCACACCGGCTTCCGTTTCATCGCCCACGGCATCCACCGTGATGGTGAGGGCTTCCGGCTCAGCGATCGTGAATTCCACCGTGGTCGAACAGCCATTTGCTGCCGTGACCTCCACGCTGTAATCCCCTGCTGCCAATCCCGAGAACATCGCGTCATCCTGGGTCGTATCTCCCAGCGTGTAAGTCAATGCGCCTGCCTCACCCGTGTTGTCGGTAACGGCAATGTCCACCATGCCGTTGGCATCGCCGGCACACAAAGCATCGGTCACCACGGCCTCGGCCACCAAATCGCACGTGATGCATGAACCATCGTCGTCGGTTGCTTCCGGGTTGTAGTTCGGTGCAGCCTCATCGGTGCAACCGGCCACTTCGAACTCGTCGCAAATGCCGTCCATGTCCATATCGTTCAAGCAATTGCCCTCGCAATCGTATCCTGTTTCGGCGTAGATGCAGTCCCCCTCATCTGTCGCATTCATGTCGTAGTTGCAAGCCGCTTCATCTGAACAGCCGACCACTTCGAACTCGTCACAAACACCGTCCATGTCCGCGTCGTTCAAGCAGATGCCATCGCAGTCATAGCCCGCTTCAGGGAAGATGCAAGAACCATCATCGTCGGTCGCGTCCATGTCGTAGTTGCAAGCATTCGTGTCTTGGCAGCCGCTTACTTCGTATTCATCGCAAACCCCGTCCATGTCGGCGTCAGCCAAACATGCTCCATCGCAGTCGTATCCGGCTTCGGGGTACGTACAGCTGCCATCGTCGTCCGTCGCTGCCATGTCGTAGTTGCAGGCCATGGCGTCATCGCAACCCGCGACTTCGAACTCGTCACACACCCCGTCCATGTCCGCATCGTTCAAGCAAGCGCCTGCGCAGTCGTAACCCGTTTCTGGGTACGTGCAGGAACCGTCGTCCTCGGTCGCAGCCGGGTCGTAGTTGCACGCGCCTTCGTCGTCGCAGCCCGCCACTTCGAACTCGTCGTACACCCCATCCATGTCCGCGTCGTTCAAGCAAACGCCGGCACAATCGTAACCTGCTTCAGCATACGTGCAGCTGCCGTCATCATCGGTTGCCGTCGCCGCATAATTGCAGGCCATGGCATCCGTACATCCCGCAATTTCAAACTCATCGCAGGTTCCATCACCATCGGCATCATTCAGGCATGCGCCTTCACAATCGTATCCCGCATCGGGGAATTCGCAGTTGTCGTTGTTCAGGTCGTAGTTGCAGGCCATCATGTCAGAACAAGGATCGAATTCATCGCACACACCGTCCATGTCCGAGTCACTCAAGCAGTTGCCATCGCAATCGTAGCCCGCTTCGGCATAAGTGCATGATCCGTCATCGGTCGTGGCGTTGGGCGCGTAGTTGCATGCCGCCATGTCCGTGCAGCCGTCGGTCTCGAGTTCGTCGCAAATGCCATCGCCGTCGGAGTCATTGAGGCATGCACCTGCACAGTCCAAATACGTTTCCGTTGGGTACGTGCACGAAGCATCGTCGTCCGTCGCCGCAGCGTCGTAGTTGCAAGCCGCCATGTCGGTGCAGCCCGGGACTTCGTTCTCGTCACAGATGCCGTCCATGTCCGCATCGTTCAAGCAATTGCCGTCGCAGTCATAGCCCGCTTCAGCGTAGGTGCAGCTGCCATCGTCATCGGTTGCCGCTGCGTCGTAGTTGCAAGCCGTCGCATCCTCACAACCGGGAATCTCATTCTCGTCGCAAATGCCATCCATGTCCGCATCGTTCACGCAGTTGCCATCGCAATCGTAACCGGCTTCTGGGAATTCGCACGAGCCGTCGTCCGCCGTGGCCTCCGCATCGTAGTTGCACGCGGCTTCATCTGTGCAGCCGTCCACTGCCGCCGTCACCTCGCCGACACCGTCGAAGCTGTAGGTCAGCTGCTGCTGATCTGCTCCGATTCCAAAGGGAAACACCTGGGCGTTGATGGTGCCGCTGATGGTTCCTGACGTAGTCAACTGCAAGAACAGCACGCGCATGGTGGTAGGGTCGGGCAAGCCGTTGGGAGTGCCGTTCAATACGTACCAAGCTCCGCCCGTGAAGTCGTCCATCGCAACGTCGGTGCCGCTTAGCGGCGACATCGCATTGAAACAACCAATCCACGGCTGCAAGGTCGATTCCACCGCACTGATCGCCGTGTACGGCGGAGTGGGAGAACCTTCAATTCCAATCGTGGCGTAGCTATCGAACTCCAGCGTTGGGAAAAAGCCAAAGAAAGATGGGTTGACCCCATCTGCCGTTGAACCCGTGGCAAACCCATCGTTGTAGAACCCCGTCGAGGTGTTGATGTAAAACGGGTTGTCTTCATTGCCAAAAATCGAACTCAAAAAGTCCGTTTCGTTCGCCATGTTGATGTAGAAACGGTAGGTCGTCATGCCAGCGAGGTCGCCTGCATCGTGAACGGCATATTCTTCTACCGTCATGGAGTAACCGGAGTCGACTTGGGCCAGGACCGGCGTGGTACCGAGCAAGACCGCCAGGAGTGCCGTCGCCCATCCACCAAAGGCTTTGCTTTGAAGTGAATGGCGAACCGACAGGGTAAAATGTCGCATCATGTTGGAATTGATTGAGTTTCAGTTAGGGATTTGGGACAAACTTCGCAGAAATCCTCCATTATTCGACTGCTTTCAGGCAGGATTAACGAACAATTCACCTTGAAAAACGCGAAAACGGGCTGCCCGTTGGGGGCAGCCCGTTCCATCTAACTCCATCGGTGGGAAGAACCGATCAGCGTTGAATGAGGAGGCGCGCTTGGGCGGTGCCGTGATCGGTTTGGGCCGAAATCACATACCAACCGGTGGGGAAGTCCGCAAAATCCCACGTCCGGACACCCGTCCAAGCAGGCGTTTCCTCGTGCCACACGCGGCGACCAGCGCCATCGTAGACGTCCAAGGCCACTTGGTCCGTCCAGCCTGCCAACTCAATGCGCACCTCGCCCGGCGTCGGGTTCGGGTAGACCGACCACTCGAGCACTTCCAGTTCGCCGATGCCCACCGCGTCGATGTTGATGCCCTCAACGGTGGTCGAGCAGCCGTTGTCATCCGTCACGGTGAGGGAATAAGTGCCCGCTGCCAAGCCCGTCAGATCCTCTTCCGCACTTTGGAAGGTGCCGTCCAAACCGGTCCACGCATAGGTGTAATCCGGCGACCCACCAGTGACGGTGACCGCAATGCTGCCGGTGCTTTCCCCGTTGACATCCGGTTGGACCTCATCGACGTTGATGGAAAGCGCTTCCGGCTCATAGACCGTGCCCGTCCAGACCGCCGAACAGCCCGCAGCATCTTCGACGCACACCGAGTAGTCGCCCGCCGTGAGGCCCACAAAGGTGTCCTCCGTTCCGAAGTCCGTGCAGTTGAATGCATAGGTGTACGAGCCGGTGCCGCCGTTGGCCATCACCTGGATGGCACCGTTGTCACCGCCGTTGCAGTAGACGTCGGACACCACTGCATCCACGAGCACGGGCTCAGGCGATCCGACGGTCACCTCCAGGGTGGTGTTGCAGCCGATGGTGTCGGTTGCGGTGATGAGGTAGTCGCCGACCGGCAGGCCGGTGATGCTCGTCCCGTCGAGGGTGCCCAACGCGGGAATCCATGCAAAGGTCGGAGCCGCAGAGCCGGTCACCTCGAGGGTGAACCCGCCGTCGCTGCTGTCGAAACACGTCGCATCGAGCGTACCCGTGACGGCCAAGGCGAGGTCGCAGGTGTAGCATGAACCGTCGTCATCCGTTGCTTCGGGGTCGTAGTTGTCAGCCGTTTCGTCCGTGCAGCCCGCGACTTCGAATTCATCGCACACGCCGTCGCCATCGGCATCGTTCAGGCAGTTGCCGTCGCAATCGTAACCGGTTTCAGCGTAGGTGCAGCTGCCGTCCTCTTCGGTAGCATCCGCGCTGTAGTTGCAGGCGGCTGGATCGGTGCAGCCCGGGACGTTGTAGAGGCAAGAACCGTCGTCATCCGTGGCATCGGCATTGTAGTTAAGGGCCAACTCATCGGTGCAGCCCAACACTTCAAACGCATCGCAGATACCGTCTCCGTCCGCATCGGCGAGGCAGTTGCCGTCGCAGTCGTACTCCGCCTCAGCGAAGGTGCAGCTGCCGTCATCCGCGTTCGCCTCGGGATTGAAGTTGCAAGCCGTTGCATCGGTGCAACCGGGCACGGGATCGAGGCAAGAACCGTCGTCGTAATCCGCATCCGCGTCGTAGTTCGCCGCTGATTCGTCCGTACAGCCGCACGCGTTGTCGATGGATTCGAACGACCACGCACCGTTCTCAAAGGCGAGCGGGTAGCGCAATTCGTTTTCGCCGCTGCCGTTGACGAAGACCTGTACGTTGATCACTCCGGAGAGCTCGCCGTCGGTCGTGATTTGGGCCACCAAGACCTTGTGGTCATCGCCCGCCACGCCGTTCGTGCTGCCGTTGAGGATGAACCACAGGCTGCCGAGTTCACTGTCGAAAACGAGGTCGTTGCCGCTTTCGAAGGTGCTGGTCCACGGGTTCGCGACTTGAACGGTTTGGACCTCGCCTTCGCCGGTGGTCGCGCTTTGCTCGAGGCCGATCGTGACGTAGCTGTCGTAGGCAAGCTCTGGGAAGGAAGCGAGCATGGCCGGGTTCGTGTTTTGGCCCAAAGCGCCGCCGCCCGGATGCTGATAGAAGCTCGTCGTGGACGTGATCATGAGGGTGTCCTCCGCGTTGCCGAACACGCTCGAGACAAAGTCGTCCGAGTTCGCGGTCGTGGCGTAGAGGCGGTAGGTGGTTTGGCCGGCCAAAACCCCTTCCGTGTGTTCCGCCACCACCTCGATTTCCAAGCCGTAATCCGGGCTCTCGCCGTTGCACGAGCAGAAGTCGCAGTCGCCGGCATCGGTCGCCATCGGGTCGTAGTTGCAGGCGTTCAATTCCATGCAGCCCGCGATTTCATACGGATCGCACACCCCGTCGCCGTCGGAGTCGGCCAAGCAGACGCCGTCGCAATCGTAGCCCACCAACGCGTATTCACAAGAGCCGTTGTCGACTTCAGCCGCCTCATCGAAGTTGCAGGCCAAAGCGTCGGTGCAGCCCTCGATGGCGTGGAGCACGGTGATGGTTTGGACGAATTCGGTTTCGTTGCCGCAGGCATCCACGGCGGTGTAGGTGCGCTCGATGATGGTGGATTCGGCGTCGCTGGAGAGCGTCACGTCCTCGCTGAACCAGGTGGCGCTGAGGTCGCAAGCGTCTTCGACGAATGCGGCGGGAGCGGGCACGGTTTGGCCCAATGCCTCATCGATCAACAAGTTCGCCTCCAACTCCATCGCAAACGCGGGGCCAATGGTGTCCACCACCGTGATGTACTGCTCGGCAGTCGCAATGTTCCCTGCATCATCCACGGCAGTGAAGACGCGGGTGCAGAAGTAGTTGAACGGCGCGCACGGCAAGGTGTATTCGATCGGTCCATCGAGGAAGGTCACCTCGACGTTGTCGTCACAGTTGTCCACAGCCATCGCCATGCCCGTAGGCATGTCTTGGTCACACGTGATGGTGGAATCGGCCGGAACGAACACGAAGGTCGGCGGCGTCACATCGGGAGCACACGGATCCACCGGGTACTCACATGAACCGTCGTCATCCGTAGCAGTTGCGTTAAAATTCAAGGCCTCGCTGTCCGTGCACCCCGCAATTTCAAAGGCGTCACAAATACCATCCCCGTCCGCATCTGCGAGGCAGTTCCCGGCGCAATCGTACTCAGGCTCCGCATACTCGCAGGTGCCGGCGTCCGTGGCCGCCGCATCGTAATTGCAGGCCGCGCTGTCCTGGCATCCTTCGATTTCAAAGGGATCGCACACGCCGTCGCTGTCGCTGTCTACGAGGCAATCACCGGCACAATCGTACCCGGTCGCGGCATACGTGCACGAACCGTTGTCATCGGTGGCTGCGCCGTCGAAGTTGCAAGCAGCCGCATCGGTGCATCCAGCGATTTCGAATTCATCGCAGACCCCATCGCCGTCGGCATCTGCGAGGCAGGCGCCTGCACAGTCATAGCCCACCGCGGGGTACGTGCACGTGCCATCATCGTCCGTGGCCGCTGCATCGAAATTGCAGGCCACAGCGTCGGTGCAACCCTCCACTTCGAATTCATCGCACACGCCATCGCCATCCGCGTCGTTGAGGCAGTTGCCCGCGCAGTCGTAGCCGCTCTCGGCGTAGGTGCACGCACCGGGATCGGTCGCGTCCGGGTTGTAGTTACACGCCGCGGCGTCGGAACAGCCCGCTACTTCGAGCCAATCGCAAATGCCATCGCCGTCGGAATCCATCAGGCAGTTGCCTGCGCAATCGTAACCCGGAGTGGCGTATTCACAAGAACCGTTGTTGTTGGTAGCGTCAGCATCGAAGTTGCACGCAGCCACATCGGTGCAACCGGGCACTTCGAATTCATTGCAAACGCCGTCGCCATCGGTATCGTTCAGGCAGTCGCCATTGCAATCGTAACCCGCTTCGGCATAGGTGCAGGACCCGTCATCGTCAGTAGCTGATGCGTCGTAGTTGCAGGCCGTTGCAGCTGTGCAGCCGGCCAATTCATTGGCGTCGCACACGCCGTCGCCATCGGCATCGGCAAGGCACACGCCATCGCAATCGTAACCCGTGGCTGGGTATTCACACGCATCAGCTTGTGGGGCACTGCACGCGCCGTTCAACGGAACGGTCACTGAATTCTCCTGTACCCCGCTCTCACCGTAGCTGAAGAACTGCAAGAAGACTTCCCCGCCGAGCGTGCCGTCCGTGGTGAATTGGCCGAGCAACACCTTCAGGTCATCGCCCGCCACGCCATTTGACGCGCCTTGCAGGTTGAACCATCCGCCACCCGTGGCGTCGTCGATGACGATGTCGCCACCCGCTTCGAAGTTGACCAACCACGGGTTCGTGGGGCCGGCAATGACATTGACCGCGCCTTCTCCAGCCGCCGGATCGACCGGACCGTCCACACCGATGGTGACCCAGCTGTCGTAGTTGACCGAGGGGAAGAACGCAATCAAATCCGGATTGATGCCTGTAGCGAGGCCTGCGCCGAAGGGGTCCTGGAAGAATCCCGTCGTCGAAGTGATCAAGGTGGCCGCATTGCTGTCGCCGAAGACCCCGGAGACAAAGTCGTCTGGGTTTTGGCACAAGGCATACATCCGGTAAGTCGTAAAGCCCGTGAGGTCAACCGTACCTACCATTCCAGTGTGTTCAGCGACGGCTTCGACCTGTACGCAATATCCCCATCCGGCCGTGTAGTTGCACGCCGCAGGATCCGTGCAAATCGGATCGTACGTGCAGGAGCTGTCCAAATCCGTGGCCGACGCATCGAAGTTGTTCGCCAGCGGATCCGTACAACCTGGGATTTCAAAGGCGTCACACACCCCATCGCCGTCGGCGTCTTCCAAGCAATCGCCTGCACAGTCGTATCCCGTCGGCGGGAAGGTGCACTGCGTGTTGTCGGTCAACGTCGCTTCCGGGTCGTAATTGCAGGCGTCCGTGTTGGTGCAACCTGCGCATGAAACGAACTCACACGAGCCATCGCTTACCGTAGCAAACGGGTCGTAATTGCAAGCAGTTGGGATGAGGCAACCCGTGCCGTCTGAACCGCAAGAGCCATCGTCATCCGTCGCCGATGGGTCGTAATTGATCGCCTCGGGATCGGTGCAACCGAGCACTTCGAATGCATCGCATACGCCGTCACCGTCTGCGTCCGCGAGGCAATTTCCGTCGCAGTCGTACTCCGCTTCCGGGAAGGTACATGCGCCCGCATCCGGCAACGTGGCTTCAGGATCGTAGTTGCAGGCCGTGCTGTTCATGCATCCCACGCAGGTAACAAACTCACATGAGCCGTCCGAAACATTCGCCTCCGGATCAAAATTGCACGCATTTGGGATGACACAACCGGGGAGGACGCACTGGCCACTGTCGATGGTGGCATCGGGATCGAAGTTTGTCGCATTGGGGTTCGTGCATCCCACACAAGAGGTGAAATCGCAGGAACCGTCGTTCGTCGTGGCATCCGGATTGTAGTTGCAGGCCGTTGAAACGGTGCACCCGAGCAAAATGCAGCTGGTGTATTCACACGAACCATCCGGGTAAATCGCATTCGCATCGTAGTTGCAAGCTTCGGGGTCCGTGCACCCGATGCACGAGAAGTAATCGCACGCGCCGGGGATGGTCGCGTTCGGATCGTAGTTGCACGCCCCGGGCACCATGCACCCCTCGCCTCCCGCCACAGCGGTCATCGTGATGGCATGTTCCATGACCACTTCGTCGCACGCGTTGTACACCGTGATTTGCAATCCGTATTCTCCTCCATCGGTGGGCGAGAAAGGCGCAAAATCAGTCACAGCCGTGTCGCCCGTGGCCTGCCAAGCAGCGTCCGACCACGTAAAGGTGGTCATGTACGAGTTCACCGTATCCACATCCAAGCTGGCATCCGCCGCCAATAAGGCCGACAGGTCGTGCGCATGATACGTGCTGGGATCGTTGCCGGCAGCCGGGTCAAAATCAAGGCGCGCTTCGACCGTCAAATCGCCGTAGCTATAAGGCCCCAAATCCAAGTACATCACCGCACTCCAGCTCGCATCCGCGGACGTCCCTCCCATGCCGTCGGGGGCGAACCCGGCGCTGGCAGTGTATGCCGTCCCCGTCACATCGGTCAGCGCCGCAGCATCATTGGGCGTGTAAAAGGCCAAAACCGAAGTCACCGCCCCCTCAGCCACCACACCGATGTTCGTCGACATGTCGCTGTCCGGCACACCGGACGGAATTTCGCCCGCCTCAGCGGTCAGTTGGTCCAAATTGTCAGCACTCGCCCCGTAGAAATCGCTTTCGTCCGTGGCGAAGAAGAACGGGTAATCGCACACCGTCGTGCCGTCACCCTCCGCCACGCAATTCATGGCACCCGGGCAATCGATGACCACCTCTTCGACGTTCGGATCGAACACCTCCGTGCCGATGAACGACTGGGTGACGACGAATTCGTTTTGGCCATTGCCTTCCGGGAATACTTGCACATTGAACGTGCCCGAAGGCGTGCCATTTGTCGTCACCTGCGCGAGCAGGACGCGCAGCTCAGGCCCCGCCACCCCGTTAGGGCTGCCATTCAGCACGTACCAAACGCCTCCAGCAGGTCCTTCCAGCGCCATGCCCGTTACGTTCGCCATCATCGGCGTGAAGCTGTTGGCCCACGGCTCTTCCGGGCTCTGCACCGTCGAGATCGAGGTTTGCGACCCCACGGGGCTCCGATCGATGCCGATGGTCACCCAGCTGTCGTATTCGAGCTGCGGGAAGAATGGGAAAAAGGCCGGGTTCACCCCGTCTGCCGTACATCCCATGGCGTAGTCGCAGTTGTACAGCTCTCCGCCGATGATTTCGAGCGATAGCGGCTGGTACTGGTCACCAAAAACAGCCGAAACGAAATCCGTCTCGTGCTGCGTTTCAACATAAACCCGGTAAGTGGTGTACCCCGAAAGGTCCATGTCACCGACCATGCCGGTGTGCTCCTCTACGACTTCCACTGCCAGATTGTACTGCGCAAAAGCCCCGTGGCCGAGGGTGGCGACGAGGATAAAAGCCAGGAAACTCCTGAAGGATTTGAACTGCTTCATCAGATTGAAGTTGATGGTTGATCCGTGAATTGAAAGGTTTGCATGCCTTGTTTGCCCACCTATACGAGGCCAAATCCCTTTCGGTTACATTTCCGCCCATGCTTCAGACAAAAAAAGCCGGTCCCTGTACGGAACCGGCTTTCACATTTAATTTCAATTGAATCAGTCGCGCTTCACCAATTGCAAGGTTTGGCGACCTGATTCCGTCGCCACGTGGAATTGGTAGAACCCGCTCGCGAGCTCGGTCAAATCCATCGTGTGAAGCATGTTGCCCACGCGGTTGCCGAAGGCCTCGCTGTACACCGCGCGGCCCTGCATGTCCGTGACTTCGAACTGCAAACGCTCCCCGCGCAACCCCTCGAGGCTTACTTGGAACAAGCCCGTGCTCGGGTTCGGGTACACCGCAATCGCTTCGGCCACGGCCAGGTTCACTACGCCCATTGCAATGTCCGTTTCGTACGTGACTTCGCAATCGTTGCTGTCGGTCACCGTCACCGTGTAAGCACCTGCGTAGCCATCCGTGATGTCCTCGTCAACCGAGAAGAACCCGTCGGGACCGGACCACACGAACGTGTAAGGAGCCGTTCCGCCTTCCACGGTGATGTCGATGGAGCCCCCCCCCACTTCATTCGCACCTTCTGACGTGCTTGTGACCACGATGGCGTCGGGCTCAGCAACCGTGGCTGCTGCCTCCGCGATGCAACCGTTCTCGTCCTGTGCGTAGACCGTGTATTCACCAGCAGCATCCACACCAAACGTGCCTCCTGCGACGTAAGAAACCCCGTCAATGCTGAAGGTGTAGTTGCCCGTTCCGCCCGTCGCAGCGCCTGAGACGAAGCCGTCCGCTGATCCGTTGCACGAGATGTCCGTAGCGGTGGCGGACGCCACAACTGCCGCTGGCTCCACGAGCTCAACGGATTCCGTCGTCATGCAGTCGTTCACGTCGGTGACCGTCACTTCGTAGCTGCCTGCGTCCAAATCACCGAAGAAGGTTGAGCCGGCTGCATCTTCACCATTGAAGGTGTAGACGTATCCGCCTGAACCGCCTGAAGCGGCGAGCGTGACTGAACCATCAGCCGCTCCCGTGCACGAAATGCCCTCAGATGCCAGGGTCAAAGCCAAAGCCATCGGAGAAGAAATCGTAACGGGGGCAGCCGTTTGGCCTGTGCAGCCGTTCACGTCTGATACATAGACCGTGTACGTACCGGGGCCCACATTCAACACTGAACCGTTCGGGTTCGTACCCGTGGTGTAGTTGACTTGGTCCACCGTGTATTGGAAGCCCGTTGAGCCCGGCGTGCCTCCGACAGTGGTCACGATGATGGTGCCATCCTCTGAGTCGGAGCACGACGCATTCGCTGAACTCGTCACGTAAACGTTGATGGGAGCAGGGTTGTTGACGACGATGGACGGAGAGCTTGCCGTGCATTCGTTCTCGTCCTGCACGTAGATGATGTAGTTGCCAAATCCCAAACCGGAAAACTCCAGCGTGGAGGTGGCATTCGCGAACGTGTTGTCGTTCAGGCTGAACATCAGGGCCCCGGTTCCACCGGTCGCCGTGCCGCCGATGACCGCATCCTCGTCGCCGTTACACGAAACTGCGCTTTCCAAAACCGCGCTGACCGCGAGCGGTTCCGGGTTGACGATGGTGAATTCGAGCGTGTCCACACAACCGGCACCGTCAACACCGACAATGAAGTGCTCTCCCGCCGTCAGGTCGTCGAAGTTGGGGTTGGTGAATGATGGGACGGCTCCGTCGATGCCATAGGTGACGCCGAATTGCCCTCCGGTTTGGGCCACAGTGACCTCACCATCCGACAAGCCGGGGCAGGAAATGGGCACCAACGTTCCTGCGCTCAATTCCAACGCGCAGGCGTAGTTGCACGGTGCGGGGGAAGTCGCATCCGGGTTGTAGTTCTCGGCCGCTTCATCCATGCAGCCAAAAATGGCTCCTGCCTCACTCGAGAACAAGAACCCCTCGGCTTGCTGCTCGTCGGTTTGGTCGCCGTTGATAAATACTTGGATGTTGAATGATCCTTCGAACGTGCCCGAAGTGGTCAACTGGGCGATCAATACTTGGAGGTCGTCGCCCGCCGTGGCATTCGGGTCTGCAGTCACGAACCACGAGCCACCGAACTGGTCGTTCAGCACCAAGTCACCCCCGTTGTTGAACTCTTCCAACGGCAGCACCATACCCACCGTGCCCACGTTTCCGAGGACCGGGTCGCCGGGCGCGTAACCGATGGTCAACCAGCTGTCGTACTCTACTTCGGGGAAAGCGGAGAAGAACAACACGTTGATGTTTTGGGCCAAATCATCCCCGAAAGATGAGTTGAAGAAACCATCCGAAGACGTGAGCGACAACGGAGCAGTTTCATCGCCATAGACCGCCGACACCTTGTCATCCGGATTCGTCATGTCCGCGTAAACCCGGTAGGTTTTCATGCCCGCGAGCGAGGCAATGCCCGTTGTGTCGTGATCCGCAATCTCCACCACGGAATACCCAACTAATTGTGCTTGAGCCATTGAGACCACCCCAAAAGCCAAAGCCGAGAGTAACAGTTTCTTCATTTCTAGTGAATTATGAAATGCATTCATTCGCGCCAAATATAAGCCCCGCCCACAATTCAGCCCCCAACTCACCCCGCCTCCATGGAGCACTTTTCAACCGTCCCGCGACGGAATTGTTGATAACGAAAAAGGGAGGCCACTGCGGGCCTCCCTTTCATTTAAAGTGCTTGATGCAATCAGTGCTTCACCACCGTGGTCACGGTGCGGCGGTCGCCGGAAAGCATTTGCAAGGCGTAGACGCCGGTCGGCAATGCGCTGGTGTTCAGCTCGATGCGCGCGCGGGTGGCGCCGTTCACGGACTCGCTGATGAGGATGCGCCCCGTCATGTCGAGCAACTGGACCGTGGCCTCGTCGGCTACGGCGTTCAGTTCGAGGATGAACTGGTCGCTGAAGGGGTTCGGGTAGGCGGAGATTTGGCCTGCTGTCAACTCGGCAACACCATCGATGTTACCGGAACAATCGGCGCAAGAATTCCAGCAAACCAAGCCCAAGATCTCAGCCACGCCTGAACGGGTGTGCTGGCGGTTGTACTCACCGAAGCCGTTCGGCACCCCGCAGCCCATCGTCTCGAACGTGGTCGTGTCCGTGCCGGCCACCATGATGCCGCTTTCCTCCAACGCGTCAGCGCCATTCGGCATGCCATTGACGTACTTGAAGAAGATGTCCGCTGCACCCGAAATGTTCACCGTTGCTTCGTAGACCATGTCCGCGTCGTCGTCGGTCATGGCAATCGCGCCGGACTGCCAAGCGGGCGACGTGAAGCTGCCCATGAGGTAGACGCCGTCGGCAGAAACCGTTTCGCCGTTCATGTCCACCCGGAAGGTGATGTCAGCGGGATCGGGGTTTGCCACGCAATCCGTCGAGCAAGAGTTGTAGCAGTAGAACACCTCCACGGCGTCGCCTTCAACCACGATCTCGCGGTTGTCGGTGCCCGCAGCAGCGCAATCCCCGGTGATGAGCTCGTTGTCGACATCGCCGTCGCCACCGCCACCCCAGTCGGTTCCGTTGATGAACTTGTACTGATACGTTCCGGGGGCAATCGGGAAGGTGCCCTCGTAAATCATGTCGCCGTCGTCGTCGCTGAGCATGGACGCGCCGGGGGTCCAACCTTGGAAGCTACCGGCCACGCAAACGCCATTGACTGAAATCGCCTCTTGCGTGCTCATGTCCACACGGAAGGTCACTTGCGTCGGTGAAACGCACGAACCGCAGCTGCTGAAGCAGTGGGGAGCGCCGGTTTCAGCCACGCCCGTCACGATGGTGTTCGCGTTCACTTCCAGAATGCGGTTGCCTGTCGCATCGGCGCATTCAGCGCCCACGAGGATGTCCTGAGGCGCACCCCAGCCCATGCCGTTGATGTACTTGTACGCGATGACGCCACCCGTTCCGGTGGTGTCCACCACCGTCGTGTAGGTGTAGACCATGTCGCCGTCGTCGTCCATCATTTGGGTCGTATTGGGATCCCAACCCTGGAAATCACCGGCAATGTGCACGCCATCTGGAGAAATCGCCGCTTCCTGCGACATGTCCACCCGGAACATGACCGTGATCTCGTTGCACGCTGCGCACTCACCGTAGCAAACCAAGAAGGAAGCATCGCCCTCAGCCGGATCGACCGAAATGGAGCGGTTACCGTTGACCACGCATGGCAGCGGAACGCCTTCTTCCATGCCCCAAGCGTTGCCGTTGAGGAACTTGAATTCATACGTCGCGGCCGTGTCGGTCGTGAACGTGTACTCGTAAACGCCGTCCATGTCGGCGTCCGTCATCATCGTGGCTGCGGGGTCCCAGCCTTGGAAGCTCCCGGCTACGTGCACGCCCTCTGCTGCCACGGTTTGGTTCTGCATATCCACCATCAAGGTCACGTTGACCTGAGCGGAAGCAGCGAATGCCGTGCCCAAGAGCGCCAGCATCGTGTAAAACTTCTTCATGCGTCTGAATTAAATTGGTTTGACTGATGTGTACTTTGCACACTTACGGCAAAATTAAGGGGCTGAAGGCCAAACATCCACCACCCCCCTCCGACTTATTACCAACATCCCGTGAAAACTTCCACCTCCCTCCTGCTCGGCCTGCTCCTCAGCGCCCCTTCCCTCGCCCAAGTCGACCGCGTTGACCCGCCCGGCTGGTGGTCCGGACTGCAAGGGGGGCGCGTCGAGGTGCTGATCCGGTTCGACGCGCCCTTTGAGGCCTTGCCCGCCGTAGCGACCACCGGGCCGTGTGCCCTCACCGGTCCGGTGGAAGCCGCCCCTTCCGGACGCGACCTCTTCGTTGCCCTCCAACTGACCGGCGAGGCGGCCGCGCCCTGCTCCCTCCGGTTCGAGTGGCCCTCGGGCCGAACGGAAACCGCGGCCTTCCGCCACCAGGGCCTCCGTCCGCACGCGGAGCCCCAAGGCCTGCGTCCGCACGACACGATGTACCTGCTGATGCCCGATCGGTTCGCCAACGGGGACGCCGGCAACGACGACGTGCCCGGCATGACCGAACGCGGCACCGACCGCACGGATTACGAACGGCGGCACGGCGGCGACCTCGCGGGGGTGCGCGCCCGGCTGCCCGAACTCGCCGACTTCGGCATCACCGCGCTGTGGATGACGCCCGTCGTCGAAAACGACATGGCGCGCACGAGCTACCACGGCTATGCGGCAACCGATTTGTACCGGGTGGATCCGCGCTACGGGGACTGGGCGGAGTACCGGTCGCTCGTGGAGGAGGCCCACGGACTCGGCATCAAGGTGGTGCACGATTGGGTGCCGAACCATTGGGGTGCGCGCCATCCGTTGCTCGCAGAACCGGTGGATTCGGCTTGGGTGCACGGGGCGTATGCGCCGACGAATTACCGGGGGGCGACGGTGGCCGATCCGCATGCGGTTCCGGCGGAGCGGGCGGCGTTTGCGGACGGGTGGTTTGCTCGGGCGATGCCGGATTTGGACCAAACCCAGCCCCGCCTCGCCCGCTACCTCACCCAAGCCGCGCTCTGGACGCTCGCCACCACCGGCGCGGACGCCCTGCGCATCGATACGTACACGTACCCCGACCCCGCGTTCATGGCCGCCCACACGGCCGCCATCAAACGGGAATTCCCGGACGTTTTCCTCTTCGGGGAAGCCTGGGTCTACAGCGTATCGGAGCAGGCCCGCCTCGTGCAGGGCAACCCGTTCGACCCCGGCCGTTCGAGCGGCCTCGACGCCACCTGCGACTTCCAGGCCTACTTCGCATTGCGGGACGGACTGAAGGAACCGCCGGGTTGGGAGAGCGGACTCAGCCGGTGGTACGGGGTGCTGGCGCAGGACTTCTTGTACCCCCATCCCGAGCGGCAGGTGACCTTCCTCGACAACCACGACTTGGACCGGTGGCGCCACACGGCGGGCAGCGACGAGGCAGCGTGGATGGGGTGGGCCCTCACGCTCATGGGGCGGGGGATCCCGTGCATTTATGCGGGGAGTGAACTGGGGTGGTCTGCGCCCGCTGCGCCGGACGGGCTGGTGCGGCCGGATTACCCCGGGGGGTGGCCCGGGGATGCGCGGGACGCCTTCACGGCTGAAGGGCGGACAGCGGACGAACAGACGTGGTGGGTCAACGTGCGGCGGCTGGCCCGATTCCGGTGGGAGCACCCGGCGCTGATGGCGGCGCCGTTGGAGCAATCCATCCCGCAAAACGGGCGGTACTGGATGGCGCACCGGACCGAGTCAGAAACGGTCACGGTCTACGTCAACCGCTCGAACGAGGCCTGGACCATCACATCCGACCGACCGGGATTCGACGTAGCTCAGGCCCAAGGATTGGACGCCACCTGGGAGGTACCCGCAGGCGGGTGCACCGTGGTTTACACCACCTTATAAAGCGGGCATGAGGTGGTCCGGGCGGGCGAAGCCCTCGGCGGCCATGGCGGCTTTCCAGGGTTCCGGAACCGGGATGGGGTGGCCCGCGGCGTGGTCGAAGCAAACGAGGGTCGTTTGGGCTTCGGCGCTGAGGTGGTTTTGGCCTTCAACTTCCAGCCAAACCTCGTAAGCGAACGTCACACTCTTCGTCCCCACCGCCTGGGTCCACGTGTAAATCGTGGCCTGCGCACCGAAGGGAATCGGCCGGCGGTAATTCACCTCGTGGCGCGCCACCACCATCCCGGCGTGGTGCCAATCCCAGTTGCGCCCCACCAAACCCGCGAAATACGCGATGCGGCTCTGCTCGAAGTACGTAAGGAAGACGGCGTTGTTCACGATGCCGGCAGCGTCGATGTCGCCGAAGCGGATCTCCGGGATGTAAATGCGGTGGTCGGTTGCGTTCATGCCGCAAAAATACCCTGTAACTTTGCGGCATGACACGCCGAACACTTTGGTTTTTGTTGGCCCTCGCGGCTTGGGTGACCACGCTGGTCTTTTGGATGATTCAACCGGGCTTCGTGGCGTGGTTCAGTGGGGTGGCCGCATTGGCAGCGGTGGCTGTGGCCTTGCGCTTCGAAGCGGACCCGCGGTTGGACGCTGATTTCCTGGGCATCTTGGCGGTGGTTCCCGCACTGCTCTCGGCGGTCATCGCACTCGGGCAATGGCAGGTGGTGGGCACATCCGGTCCGGAGGCGGCGGTTCCGGGGTTGGTCGGGCTGCTTTTGTGGTGGTCAAGGCCTCGCAATGCTTGATTTGTGGCGGTTTTCAGGCCAAATCCACCACCGTTATTAACAAACACCCCCATCTTTTCAACAAAAACACCGGATTCGCCCTGAATCCCTTGCCACGCTTGAAAATCCGCGTATATATTTGGCTCGGTTCGTTTTTCAAACTAATTAATCCACAACCATGAACAAAGCTGAATTGGTAGATGCGATCGCCTCAGGCTCAGGCATCTCAAAAGCAGACTCGAAGCGCGCATTGGACGCCTTCATCGACGCCACTACGAACGCATTGAAGTCAGGTGACCGCGTGTCCCTCGTGGGCTTCGGTTCTTTCTCTGTTTCTGAGCGCGCTGAGCGCAAAGGCCGCAACCCACAAACGGGTGCTGAAATCACCATCGCTGCAAAGAAGGTGGTGAAGTTCAAGGCTGGAACGGAGTTGAGCGAGAAGATGTAATTTCGCTGAGCGAAGACTTTTAGGAGAGCCCTGCAGTCCGCTGCAGGGCTTTTCTTTTATCCCCAAGCCATGCCCCCTACCGCCCCCCTCGACCTCGCTGATCAAGACCCGCGCTACCAAGCGCTGCGTCCCTTTTTAAGTGACGAGCGCGCCGACCGGTTCGAGCAGGTGTTGGCGCACCGGACCCGCCACCTCACCGTGGTTCTTGAAAACGTCTTTCAGTCGCGGAATGCGAGTGCGGTCATGCGGTCGGCGGATGGGTTTGGCCTGCAAGACGTCCACCTCATCGAGGACGTCAACCCGTGGGTCCCCAACCGCGGTGTCTCAAAAGGCACGAATGCCTGGCTGACGCTCCACCGTTACCGCGCTGCCGCCGACCCGACCGCCGAATGCCTCGAACGGTTGCGGCGCACGGGGTACCGCATCGCCGTGACCTCGCCCCACGTTGACGGATACGACGTGACGGACCTGCCCATCGACCAGCCCGTGGCGGTGGTCATGGGCACCGAATGGGAAGGCGTGTCGGACCGCATGCTCGCCGAAGCCGACCT
This sequence comes from Flavobacteriales bacterium, assembly GCA_023264155.1. GTDB lineage: Bacteria > Bacteroidota > Bacteroidia > Flavobacteriales_D > Sanyastnellaceae > JALQTD01. The sequence continues at coordinate 18,857 of JALQTD010000028.1, forward strand.
CCACGTGGCCATCCCGATGCACGGATTTGCCGAGAGCTTGAACATCAGCGTGGCAGCCGCCGTGGTGCTGCACGAGCTGAATCGGCGTTTGCGGGAGCAGCCGGCCTCGGCCTGGGCGCTGAGCGATGAAGAAAAGCGCTTGTTGCGCGCCGAATGGGCCATGGCCAGCGTCCGCCAAGCCGGCGGCATTTTGAAGCGACTCGGCGTGGATCCAGGCTGACACTCGCGGATTTCAACCGACCTTTGCGGCCTGATGTCGCACCTGTCCCTTGCTCCCCGTCAATTGCTCCGCGTGGCCTTGCCGATCTCGATCGGCACCCTCGTGCAGTTCTTTGTGGTGCTCACCGACAACTACTTCCTGTCCTCCGTCAGCCAGTCCGCCATCAACGGCGCAGGGAATGCGGGATTGGTCTACCTGACCGCAAGCATGTTGGCCATCGGCAGCGCTTCTGCCTTCCAAATCATCATCGCGCGGCGCCTCGGGGAGCAACAGCCCGAAGCCGCCCGTTCCACCTTTCGCACGGCACTGCTCGTCCACCTCGGACTGGGCGTGGCCATAGCGGGGTGCATGCACGCCCTGAATGCCACGGGTGTGCTCGGTGCCTTGCTGAAGGATATGGAAGTGCGCGCTGTGTTTGAACCGTTCTTGGGCATCCGTGCTTGGGGCTTTCCGGTGTTCACCCTGTTGCTCGCTTTCAACGCCTACTTCATGGGCCGGGCGCGCACTTGGCCGTTGCTCATCGTTTCCGGCACGACGGCGGTGGTGAACATGGTGCTCGACGCCGTGCTCGTCGGAGGCATGGGCGATTGGGTGGCCTCGCAGGGAGCGCTGGGAGCGGCGCGCGCGTCGCTGATTGCCGAGGCGATGGGACTGGCTGTGGCGGCCCTGGTGTTGCGCAAGGCGGCGCCTGAGTTCACGTGGAGGGGGGGCTTGCTTGCGCGGGACGCCCTGAAGTCGTGGTGGAAATTGGCCTACCCCCTTATGGGCCAACTCGGGCTCACCATCGGCACATGGACCGGATTCTTCTTCCTCGTCGAGCACGTCGGCGGCTTGGAACTGAAGGTCTCGCACATTGCCCGCAACATGTTCATGCTCGCCTTCGTCGTGGCACAAGGCATGGGCCAAACCACGCGCACCTATGTGAGCGGGCTCATCGGTGA
>JALQTD010000290.1 GCA_023264155.1 Flavobacteriales bacterium
AACATTCAGTGTTCAGGCGCATGCTGCATTGTTTGGAATCAAATGAAAGTCTTTGGAAATCAAGAATCAGCGAAGGGTTATAAAGCAGGGACAATTTCTCGAGATGGGGGGCAGACGCGCCAAATCGGTCACCAATGAATTTGATAGTATTGTGAAAATGTCGGTCAGAACCGCAAAGATTTGGTTTCATTGTCCACCGCAATGAGGTCAAATGATTGACTTCACAGTTCATACCATCGGAAACGATAAAGCCCATGTCTGGGCGTAAAACCAATTGGACAATCCGAAATTCGGAGAACGGATTAACGGGCTAAGCTACCGTGGCAACATCTCCGAAGTCCTCGTATTTACAGCTCATGGCGGCTTAGCCCGTTAATCCGTGAAACAAACATAAGCAAAAAATAGGAAAATTAACAACAAGTAAAGGAGGTAAAAACAGCCTAAAAGCAATAAATTAAGAAGGGTTTAGAGTATCAAATGAAATGTAATTACTTTCCGATACAGAAGTTCGAGAAAATGTGATCAAGGATGTCGTCGGGCTGGATGTCGCCGGTGATCGACGCGAGGTGGTGCAGGGATTCGCGCACGTCGGAGGCGACGAGGTCGGTGGGGAGGCCGGATTGCAAGCCGGTCACGACTTGCTGCAGGGCGCGGGCGGCGGCACGCAGGGCTTCGGCGTGGCGGATGTTGGTCACGACCACGCTCGAGGCGCTGGTGTCGAAAGACGCCAAATCCACCAAGCGCGCTTTCAACGCGTCCATTCCGATTCCCTGCGCGGCACTCAGGTGAAGGACGTTGCCGCCGGCAGGGGGGAGGGCGCCGGCTTCGGCTTGGTCGATCTTGTTCCAAACCGTCAGGACGGTGGTCTCGGCCGGGAGGTTCAGGGCGGCGATGGCTGCGGTGGCGTCGGACGGGGAGTCGGCGGCGGCATCGAACAGGTACAGGACGACCTGAGCGCGCTGGGCGCGGTCGATGGCGCGCCGGATGCCCTCCGCTTCGATGGTGTCGGTCGTGTTCCGCAGGCCGGCCGTGTCGATGAAGCGGAACTTGACGCCGCCCAGGACGCACGTGTCTTCCACGGTGTCCCGGGTCGTGCCCGCGATGTCGCTCACGATGGCCCGATCGTCGCCGAGCAACGCGTTCAGCAGGGTGGATTTCCCGCGGTTGGGCGCGCCGAGGATGGCCACGGGCAGGCCGTTGCGGATGGCGTTGCCGGCGGTGAAGGAGGCGGCGAGGGTGGAGATTTGGGACAGGATTTGGTCCAGCAAGGCCAAAAACCGCGCCCGATCCGCGAACTCCACGTCCTCCTCCGCGAAATCGAGCTCGAGCTCCAACAACCCCGCGAACCCGATGAGCTCCTCCCGCAACGCCCGGATCTCGCGGGCAAACCCGCCCCGCAGCTGGTCGATGGCCAACCGGTGCGCCCCCGCGTGCTCGGCCGCGATCAGGTCGCCCACCGCCTCCGCCTGCGTCAAGTCGATGCGCCCGTTCAAAAACGCCCGCGCCGTGAACTCGCCCGGCCCCGCATGCCGGCACCCCGCCGCGAGCAAGGACTGCACGGCCGCCTGCTGGATGTACGGCGAACCGTGCACCGACAGCTCCACGGTGTC
>JALQTD010000291.1 GCA_023264155.1 Flavobacteriales bacterium
AAACATCCGAACCTGCACATAATCTCTGACGAGATTTACGAATTATTGAACTATGGCGAAGTGGAGCACGTAAGTATTGCAAGCTTTTCTGAGGTCTATAACCAAACCATCACGGTCAACGGATTGTCGAAGGGCTTTGCGATGACGGGGTGGCGTTTGGGCTACATCGGGGCGCCGCAGTGGATTGCCCAGGCGTGCACGAAAATCCAAGGGCAAGTGACCTCGGCTCCGTGTTCCATTGCCCAGGTGGCCGCTGGGGCTGCCGTGGCGGCTGACCCGGCCATCGCTGACGGCATGCGGGCGGCTTTTTTGAAGCGGCGGGATTTGATGATCGAGCGGCTCGGAGCCATTCCGGGGTTGAAGGTGAACAAGCCCATGGGGGCATTTTACTTGTTCCCGGATGTGAGCGGCTTGTTCGGGAAACGAGCGGGCGACCGGGTCTTGGAGTCGGGCGATGACGTCGCGTTTTACCTGCTCGAGCAGGGGCGCGTGGCCACGGTCGGCGGGAATTCTTTTGGGACGCCGGAGTGCATTCGGTTGTCCTACGCGGCCTCGGAGGAGCAGTTGATGGTGGCGTGCGATCGGATTGAGGCGGCGGTTCGGGGTTTGGCCTGAACGCTTGACGTCTGCGGCAGCCGCATCCGTGCCTAACTTTGCGGCATGAATGTGCAGCAAGCCCTCGATGCGTGTCACCAACTGAAGGTGCTCGTGGTGGGCGATGTGATGGTCGACGCCTATTACATCGGCGACGTGCGCCGGGTGTCGCCTGAGGCCCCCGTCCCGGTGGTGGACATCAAGCAACGCGATCGGCGGCTTGGGGGCGCAGGCAATGTGGTGCTGAATTTATTGGCGTTGGGCGCCCGTGTAGAATTGGCGTCGGCAGTCGGGGCGGATGAATCGGGGGCCGCCTTGCTGGACCAATTGGCAGCGCGCGGGGTCGGCACATCGGGGGTCATCGAAGACCCCGATCGGCCGACCACGGTGAAGACCCGGATTTTGAGCAGCGGCCAGCACCTGCTGCGCGTGGACGAAGAGAGTACGGCGCCGCTGAGCTCCACCGCCGAAACTGCGCTGATGAAGGCCATCGACGCCCTCCTCCCTGGCGTGGATGCAGTGTTGTTCGAAGATTATGACAAGGGCGTGCTGACCGAGCGCGTCATCGGCCATGTGATTGCTGAGGCGGACCGGCTGGGTCTCCCCACAGCCGTCGACCCCAAATTCCATCGCGCCGAAACCTCCCACTTGCCCCCCTTTCCCAGCCCTTGGTTCACGACCAAGTTGACGTTGTGCCGACGGTCGAAAACCGGATCATACCAACGAAAACCATCCCATCGGTCCACGTTTCCATAACCATACACCAACCACACGTAAGTGAATCGCTCTTCGTATTTCAAGACCACATCGGCCCCGTATGCATGTCCGGTCTCTACAATAAAGTCCTTGCGCAACACCTCGGGAACTTCAGCGTGTTCGAGGTCGTCCTCGAACAGCTTGTTCCGGTTCGCATTCGTCAGTTGCGAAAAGTATTTCAAATAGCCTTCTACGTTGAGGTTGACCCGCTCCGTCAAATCGAATTCAAATCCTGAAATGACATGGGAAGCGG
>JALQTD010000292.1 GCA_023264155.1 Flavobacteriales bacterium
CCAGCCGCGCCCACCCCTCGGCCTCGCCCGCCCATCCCGTCTCCACGCCCCCCGCGTCCAGCCGCGCCATCCCCATCCCCGCCACCCAAGGCGACGGATCCCGCAACGCGGCCACCACCCGCCCGATCCCCGCCGCCAACAACGCATCCGCGCACGGCGGCGTCCGCCCCTCGTGCGCACAGGGCTCCAACGTCACGTACGCCGTGGCCTCGCCCAGCCGTCCCTTGAACCGCGCCGCCACCCGCTGCAAAGCGTGCACCTCCGCATGCCGTTCCCCGGCCCGGTGGTGCCACCCCTCGCCCCAAACCTCTCCATGTGCAGCAATCACGCACCCCACGTGGGGGTTCGGCGCGGCATACAAGCGCCCCCGCTCTCCGAGCTCAAAGGCCCGCCGCAAGAACTTCAAGTCCTCGCTCACCGCTGTTCCGCCGCCCGCAACGTGTTCTGCAGCAGGGCCGCGATCGTCATCGGCCCCACACCACCCGGCACCGGCGTGATCGCCGCGCACTTGGGCGCCACCGCCTCAAAGTCCACATCGCCCACCATCCGTCGGCCGCTCTTCTTCGTCGCATCCGGGATGTGGTTGATCCCGACATCTACCACGACCGCACCTTCCTTCACCCAATCCGCTTGCACGAAGTGCGCCCTGCCAATGGCCGCCACCAAGATGTCTGCTTGGCGTGCAATCGCCGGCAGGTCCTTCGTTCGGCTGTGGCACAACGTCACCGTGGCATTGCCCGGCGTGTTGTTGCGGCTCAACAAAATGGAAAGCGGAGTCCCCACAATGGCACTCCGCCCGATCACAACCACGTGCTTGCCCTCCGTTTCAACCGCATGCCGCTTCAATAGCTCCAGAACGCCCGCGGGTGTAGCCGGCAAGAACGTGGGCAGTCCCAAGGTCATCCGCCCCACGTTTTCTGGGTGAAAACCGTCCACGTCTTTCGCCGGATGCACCGTTTCAATGATGCGCTGCTCATTGATGTGGTCGGGAAGGGGGAGTTGAACAATGAAGCCGTCAACATCTGCACAATCATTCAACTTCTGCACTTCGCCGATCAAATCCGCTTCCGAAATGGTCGCCGGTAGTTCAACCAGTGTGCTCACGAAGCCCACCCGTTCACAGGCCTTCACCTTGTGCCCCACATAGGCCCGACTCGCCGGGTGATCACCCACCAGGATGGCCGCCAAGTGAGGCCGATGTGCACCCTGCTCCACCCGCTCGTTCACACGCGCGGCGAGTTCGTCTTGGATGGTGAGGGAAGTGGTTTTTCCGTCGAGGATCATGGGCTGTGGTGTTATCGGCGCAGGGCGGAGAGTCCGGCCATTCGGCTCCGCTTTCCTCCCTGACCGCTGGTCATGGTGTGCATCATTTTCCGCATGTCCTCAAATTGCTTGAGCAGGCGGTTGACGTCCTGGATGTCTTTACCGGATCCGCGCGCAATGCGCTGCTTCCGCGAGGGGTTGATGATGCCCGGGTTGGCGCGCTCTTCCGGAGTCATGGATTGGATGATGCACTCCACCTGTTTAAAGGTGCTATCGTCCAAATCAATGCCTTTCAACGCCTTGATCATTCCCGGAATCATGCTCATCAAATC
>JALQTD010000293.1 GCA_023264155.1 Flavobacteriales bacterium
GGAATGGATGAACACGCCGATGGACGGGGTCCCCGAGCCGATCAGCGCCATTCCGCAACCGTTGCTCAGCATGAGCATTTTAGCGTACCCCTTGGTGGACACCTTGCGCGTATTCACCTTGCGTGTACTCAAAGGCCGTTCTCCATTCTCTCCCGATCGCAACCACTTGCACCACCGCATGATGGCGTTGCGCTGGGGGCACCGGCGTACGAGCACAACGGTTTACTTGTATTCCGTCATCATGTTGTTGCTGCCTTTTTTATTGTTCAACTTTGTTCCCTGGAATGCCACCGTGTTGTTCCTGCTCGAACTGGGAATCGCCTTTGCCCTGTTCCTTCCGATTTTGCGCAAGTCCCTCGCGATGAAGGCGGAGCGCTCGGAAGAACTGGAACAAAAACGACGGAAATCGTCCGCGCCGCCCCCCTTAAAAGACGCCGCTTGGCAACGTGCCAAATGAACGTCCCGATGCTGTGGACGTGCCTTGTAGCGGCTACTTCGGCCGCGGGCGCACCGCTGGACAGCATCCCTGATTTTCCCTCCATGCTGCGGAACCGACCGGTTTGGGAATCCGGCACCGTCAACGCATCCGACTCCGGATATTTTGAACTCGGTGCGGGTGTGGAGCCCCTTTGGGCGGCTGGTGCGACCCAATGGTTCAGCGGAGGGTTCAGCGGAAGTGGTGGTTGGGGCGGAACCGGATTGATCAAGGTGGATGCCCGAAGCCGCAACCAACGCTGGGCTGTGCAATGCGATGCGCGGCACCAGCGCATTCCTGGTGTGACCGGGCCGTGGCACGCGCTCGCCTACGAATGGGGGGTGTTCGACGGTTGGGGACGGGCGTACACGCCCAACCTAACGTCCGTGGCTGTAACGCGGTTCACCGGCCGGGTGGCGCACAAACTGAGCCCCTCGATGGAGGTGCAGGCGGGGATGCTCGAGCAACATTGGGGCCACGGGTGGCGGTCGGTGTGGTGGGACCGGGCAGCGGCACCGATGCCGCAAGTGGCGCTTCACGTGGACGGCGAGCGGGTGCGGTATGCCCACGTCATCGGGAGCAAGCGCGATTGGAGTGCGGGATCGCCGCCCGATTTTCCGGGCACCGATGCGAGCGCTTGGGCGCCCTGGCAGTACGCAGAGCGGCAGCGTTCCTTCCTCGCTGCGCACATGGTGTCGGTGGATTTGGGGCGCGGATTCCAAGGGACGTTGTTCGGGGCGGTGACGTGGCTCGCCCGGGATTCGGGGGTAGTGAACCGGGTGGAGCCGGCGTATTTCGTGCCGTTTGTTGCGTTCCGGCCGACGGAGTACCGCTTGGGTTCGGCCGACAATGCCCTCATCGGCATGGAGGGCGCTTGGCGGTCGCCGGATGGGCGGTGGTTGCTCAGCTCGCAATGGCTGTTTGACGAATGGGTGACCCGCGAGATGTTTGGGGGCGAGGGGTGGTGGGCCAACAAGTGGGCGTCCGTGAACTCGGTGCGGTGGAGGCGAGGGGATTTGGCCTGGACGCTCGAACGGGCCCAAGTGCGGCCTTACACCTTCAGCCACGCGGCCCCGGGTACCTCGTGGACGCACGACCGGAGTCCGATC
>JALQTD010000294.1 GCA_023264155.1 Flavobacteriales bacterium
AGGGGTGGCGGTGGATGCGGCGAGGTGAGGCGGAAACTGTCAACGGACGATGACAAACCGTTGGAGGGGGTGGCCGGGGACCCGCACGGCGTAGACCCCCGTGGACCAATTGGAGAGGTCGATGTGCGAGTGGGTGCCGGTGAGGGAGGTTTGGCCTGATGCCACGTGGAAGATTTCCCAAGGCATGCCCGCAGCAGCAATGACGAGGTGATCGGACGCGGGATTCGGATAAATCTTGAGCGCAGGATTGGGCAACTCGGGCACCGCAACTGCGGCCTCACCCCACGCTCCCGATACGAGCGTGCAACCGCCCACGGTGAGCGCGACCACCGCGCCTTCGACCGGCGTCTCCAAGGTCGGTCCCGTGCCGATGGCCACACCGTCGAGCCACCACGTATAGGAACCCGGCGCCGGCAAACCCAGCGCCACCGCCTGCAAACCGCCGGCGGATTCGGCAATGAACAAGTCAACCCCGCCCAAACACGGCGCAAAGTGCGCCTCGAACGTGTCGTCCGCCTCCAACTCCGCCTGCAAAAACGGAGCGCCTTCGTCAAACCACGCCGCATCCCCGTGTGCGCCGCACGACCATCCCGTAAAACCGAAGCCCGGAGCCGGCTCAGCGGTCAAAGTCACCGGGCACTCCCCGAAATATTCCCCCGACCAGGCCGGCCACGTGCCGGGCAACCCGTTCACCGAAACCGAACCGCCGCCCACCGGCGACCATGTGGTGGTGACCTCTTTCGCGGACGCCCATCCGAAGGCGCTGCGCAAGTGCTCACGGGAGGCCGGCACCCGGGCCGCGTTGTGCGACGCGATCGCCTCCACCTTGCTGAACCACTCGTCCATGCTCCAAGGACTGCCCCACCGCTCGATGTGCCGCGGCATCACAAGCGTCACCGACTCCGCCGCAGCAAAGACCGCCTCAGAGAAGGCGTCCGGCTCGAAGACTGAGTTCAGCAGATCGCAGTACCGCGAAGCGAAGCCGCACCGGAAGTCCGGGTGGTCGAGGAAGGCCTCGAACAGGTCGCTGTGCAGGGACGGGTAAGGCGGGTTGAGGGCGGACTGCAAGGAATTGAAGGAGGGCGGTGTGCCCCACGCGCCGAAGCACGCATCGAGGTCGAACAAGACGTAGCGCCACGGGCCCCGTACGGCGGCGTCCCGGAAGAATTTGAGGTTTTTGAGGCCCCAATCGGCGGACAGCCAGTCCACGTTTTGGCCATGGATTTCGAAAATGAAATAGTCCATGTAGGCCGGCACATCGAACGCCGCGTGGAAGGCCGACGCGAACGCCGCGTCCTCGAGCTCCAAGAGCGGCGACGTCGACACCTCGAAGGCAGAAAGCGGTCCCTGCAGCGGCTCCCACTGGTTCGCAAGGTCGGGGTGGGCGATGCCGTACGTGTCCGCGATCCAGCGTTCGTCCGTCTTCTCGCGGGCGCCGTAGAGGCCCCAGTACTCGCCGTTCAGCCACAGCTCCATGGGCTGCCACGCACCGGCCGAGGCCCTGCAGGCCCAGGCCCGTGCCGCAGGCAACGGCGAGATTTTGGATCAATTCGCAGCCGATTATCCGCGCGGCCCC
>JALQTD010000295.1 GCA_023264155.1 Flavobacteriales bacterium
CAGCTGGGCCAAACCTTCCTTCCCCCATTCAACGAGGGCTCGCTCGTGATTTCCCTGGTCGGTCCTCCGGGCATGTCCTTGGAGGAGAGCGTGCGGGCGGGGCAGCAGGCGGAGGCGCTGTTGCTCGAGCTGCCGGAAGTGGACGTGGTGACGCGGCGCACGGGCCGGGCGGAGTTGGACGAGCATGCCCAGGGCGTACATGCGTCGGAGTTGGATGTGCCGTTTACGTTGGCGGATCCGTCGGAGCGGGAGGCATTTTTTGAGCGGGTGCGCCTGGTTTTGGGCCAAATCCCCGGCATCAATGCCACGCTCGGCCAACCCATCGCCCACCGCATCGACCACATGCTCAGCGGGACGCGCGCGAACATCGCGGTGAAAATCTACGGCGACGAGCTGCCCACCTTGCAAGCCCTGTCCCGCTCAGCCGTGCGGGCGTTGGAGGGCATCGAGGGCCTAGCGGACGTGACGCCCGAGCCGATGATGGAAGTGCCCGAGCTGCGCATCACGCCGCGCCCGCTGCAACTCGCCGCCTACGGCCTGACCGTCCAGGACTTGGGGCACTACGTGGAAGCGGCCCTCGGCGGCTCCGAAGCCGGCGAGGCCTTCCTGGGCAGCCGACGCCGCGCCGCCATCGTGGTCCGCCTGGCCCCGGCCTTCCGGCAATCCGCCGACGCCATCCGCTCCCTGAACATCACCCTGCCCACCGGCGGATCTGTCCCCCTGACCACCGTAGCCGACGTGGAATCCCGGAGCGCCGCCTTCACGGTCTCGCGCGAAAACGTGCAACGGAAAGCCGTCATCGCGGTGAACCTCGCCGGCCGGGACCTCCGGTCCGCTGTTACCGAAATCAAGTCCACCCTCGCGACCGCCCTCGACCTCCCGCCCGGCTACCGCGTCGAGCTCGGCGGCCAGTTCGAAAGCGCGGAACGCGCCACGGGCCTCCTCCGTTGGTCCGCCATCCTTGCCATCCTCGTCATTTTCCTCCTCCTCTATATGGAGTTCCGCAATTGGGCGCTCGCGAGCATTGTGCTCCTGAACTTGCCGCTTGCGCTCATCGGGGGCATCGCGGCGGTCGCTTGGACGAGCGGTTCGGTGAGCATTGCGGCGGTGATCGGCTTCATCAGTTTGTTCGGCATTGCCACGCGGAATGGGCTGTTGCTCGTGAGCCGGTACGAGGATTTGGGCCAAACCACTTCCCTGACCGGCAACGCGCTCCTCCTTCAAGGGGCAGCCGACCGCCTGAACCCCATCCTGATGACCGCGCTCTCCACGGCCCTTGCCCTGATTCCGCTCGCCCTCAACGGCGATGCCTCAGGAAACGAGATCCAAAGCCCGATGGCGATCGTCATCCTCGGCGGCCTCTTGAGCGCCACCCTGCTCAATCTGTTCGTCATTCCCATCATCTACCGGTGGGTTCGGATGCGCTAACGTGCGCATTCATAGGAGGGTAGAGAATCTTTCAAAAAAAGTTTGTGGAAAGGTGCGGAACGGCACCCTTCCTTGCAGTACATTTGCACCCGCTTTCGAAGGAAGGCGCGTTCGTTGAGGGTCGGGTTGGAGCTTC
>JALQTD010000296.1 GCA_023264155.1 Flavobacteriales bacterium
TTCGGCGGTTGAGTTACCGGTTTCGGCACATCGTCCTGCTGTTCGACATGGACGAGACCGGGCGGACCGCGATGGAGAAGCAGCGCGAGGCGTTGAAGGAGTTTCGGGTTTTGGCCTTGGCGCTGCCGCTGCCGGGGACGAAGGAATCGAAGGACATCAGCGATTACTTCCGCCGCGGCTACACGGGCGAGGACCTCATGGAACTGTTCAAGAAGCTGCTGGACCAAATCTACGCCGACACCCTGAGCCTGCTCCAAAGCTTCGAAGTGCGGCTCGATCGCAAGCCGCGGGTGCCCGAACCCGTCGTGGGCATCGAGGACATCACCATCGGCTCCTCGGGAAACATCCTCGCCCTGACGGGGCCCGAAGGCAGCGGCAAGTCGAACTATCTCGCCGGCCTGCTCGCAGGAACCCTCGCACCCGCCGACGGCCCCGGCTTCGACACCCTCGGCACCCAAGTCAGCCCCAACCACGACGGCCGCGCCGTCCTCCTCTACGACACCGAACAGTCCGACGCCCAGCTCTACCGCAACCTCGAAGGCATCGCCCGACGCGCGGGCCTCAGGCGCTTCGACGATTGGTTCAAGGCCTACGCTCTCGTCGGCATGCAGCGCAAGGACCGCCTCCAAAGCATCTTCCAGTCCATGGACCGCCTGTACTACGAGCACGGCGGCATCCACCTCGTCGTGATCGATGGCGTGGCGGATTTGGTCGATGGGGTCAATGACGAGGAAAGCGCGGTGGCGCTGATTGATGAGCTCTTCCGTTTGGCGGGCATCTACCAAACCTGCATCGTCTGCGTCCTCCACCTCTCCCCCTCCGGCTACAAACTCCGCGGCCACCTCGGCTCGGAAATCTCCCGCAAAGCCTCGGGCATCCTCTCTGTCGAGAAGGAAAGCGGGTCCAAATACTCCATCGTCAAAGCCCTCAAGGTGCGCGAAGGCTCCCCCCTCGAAGTCCCCATGCTCCTCATCGGATGGGACGACGAGCGGCGCTACCACACCTTCCAAGGCCACAAAGACGACAACGGCGGCACCTCCCGCGAAGAGCGCAAAATCACCGAACTCCGCTCCGTCGCCACCCCGCTCTTCGAGCGCGAATCCCACCTCGCCCCCGCAGCCGTGGTCCAAGGCCTCTGCGACGCCCGCCACATCAAAGAACGCCAAGCCAAAACCTACCTCAAGTTCATGGTCGATCACCGCATCCTCCGAAAAACCGGGGAACTCCCCTCCCGCTACATCCTCGTTCCCGAGTAATCCCTCGGCCTTCCCCGCTTCTCACTGAGGAATTCCGTTCCACCTCGTCCGGGTCCTCATCTTTCAGGAACCCCTTCCTCGGCAACGGCTGGGGAACGGGGTTTTTTCCTTTGAAAAATCGGTTATGCCCCGAAGTGCCTGGCAATCAAGGCTACTCACCGCAGGCCTCACATTCAAAACTCACCCGCTCAAAATGTTGGAGAAAGCCCTGAGGCCCTCATGAGCTGAATCAATCGACCTATCTCGGAACTCTCCAACGTTTTTGAGCCTTTCTCATTCCAAATGGCCTCGAACATTTCTTTGAAAGT
>JALQTD010000297.1 GCA_023264155.1 Flavobacteriales bacterium
TCGCCTTGTCGTCTTTGACATTGCGGTCGCCGTGCAGTTCCTCGAACCGTCCACCGGTCATGGCCTGAATGTAACTCAAGGTGTACGGGCGGTCGGGATGGCGGCTGACTTGGACGCGCTGCCAAGGCGTCAGGGCGCCGTAAATTTTCGCGGTGACTTCCGCAATCTTGCCCTCGAGATCCGCCACCGTGGAATGCATGTCCACATCGCTCTGCTCCTGCAGTTCCCGCGCTTGCGCCAGCTGTTCGTGCAGCTTTTTAATGGGTTCTTCGAAATCCAGGTAATTCATGGACGTTGAGGTTTGAAGGGCCAAATATCCGAACAAGCAGACGGAAACCGCAACCTCCCCGCCACTATTCCGCCACTTCCTTCAAGTGCGCGACCATTTGGCGCACCGCCCGCCCGCGGTGGCTGATGGCGTTCTTCTCGGCAGTCGTCATCTCGGCGAAGCTCCGCTGCTCGCCGTCGGGCTGGAAGATCGGGTCGTAGCCGAAGCCTTGGGCGCCGGAGCGGGCGGACAGGATTTGGCCCGTGCAAACGCCTTCGATCAGCCGCTCCTCGCCCGCCTGGATGAGGCAAATCGCGGTCCGGAACTGGGCGCTGCGGTCGGCCGCCCCGGCGAGCTCGGCGAGGACGCGGTCCATGTTCGCCTCGGGGTCCTTGTCGCTTCCAGCGTAGCGCGCGCTCAGGACGCCGGGCGCGCCGGCGAGGGCCGCGATTTCCAGGCCGGTGTCGTCGGCGAAGCAGTCCATCCCGTAGTGCTCCACCACGTGGCGCGCCTTGATGCGGGCATTGCCTTCGAGCGTGGGGGCGTCTTCCACGATGTCCTCGTGGCAGCCGATGTCGGTCAGGGATTTGACGGCGTAGCGCGGGCCGAGGAGGGCCTGCACTTCGGCAACTTTGTTCGCGTTGTGGGTCGCGAAGACGAGGGTCAAGGGCGGGGTCGTTTCCATTTTCCAGAAAGGGTTGTGTCCAAAATCCGGAACTCCACTCGCCGGGGCGCATGGTGTTTCGGAAGCAAGTCTTTGAGGGCGAGGCGCAGGGCCTCGGCTTCGGCGGGGGTGCCGGTGCCGTGGACGGCGAGGACGACCTCGAAACCGAGGTCGGGGTGGGGGGCGCCGTAGGCTCGGCAAGGGCGGGGGGTGATTTGGCCTGCAGCAGCCTCCACCTCCTCCGGATGGACCTTGACGCCGCCCGAATTGATGACGTCGTCCGCCCGGCCCTTCCACACGAACGCGCCCGCGCCCGCGAGCTCCACCACATCGCGCGTGGCCAACTCGCCCGCGAACAAATGCGGCGCCCGCACGTGCAAGCAGCCCGCCGCATCCGTCCGCACCTCCACCCCGCGCACCACCCGGAACGCCGGCTCGGCCGGTTCTGGCCACAACCGCCGCACCGCGATGTGGCTGATCGTTTCCGTCATCCCAAACGATTCCCAGACCTCCCCGTCCGTCCGCACGCCCCCCTCCGCCGGCGCCCCGCCGAGCAGCAGCTTCCCCACGCCCTGCAC
>JALQTD010000298.1 GCA_023264155.1 Flavobacteriales bacterium
GTCCCCCGGATAATGAACCCCGAGGTAGATCCGGCTGTATCCGATGAGCAGCGCCCATGCTAACAGGGCCGCCAGCGTCCATCCCCCGCCCAACAAGCCGCCCACCAGCACTGCAATGCCCATGTGGTTCGCGGCGTGCGACGAGAAAAAGCCGTAAGCGCCCCCTCGGTAGGGTTCCGTCCGCCCCGGCGGTGTCACCACGTGCAGCTCAGGACCCAGCGCCGGTTCGTGGGACGGGCGCGGCCGCTCCACCATCGGCTTGGCAATCCGCGCCGACACCAAATCCGTCCCCGCCAAGCTCAGCGCAATCGCCGCAAGGGCCCAGCCCCAGCGCGCCCAATTCCCCAACCGCCTCCGCAAGGCGACCAGGAGCAGGACGTAGAGCGGCACCCAAAACCAGGTTTGGCTTACCCCCCACATCAACCAATCGCCCCCGGGCCACGGCCCATTGAGCGCTAGCATCAACTGCACATCCGCGTCCACCAACGCATTCCCTGCACCGGCAACGTCCATCAATTGTAGATTCCGTCAATCACCTCCGCGTACTTCGCGAGGATGGGCTTCCGCTTCAACTTCAGCGTCGGCGTCAGCTCGCCCCCGTCAATGGTAAACGGCTCGGGCAAAATCCGAATCACCTTCACCTGCTCCCATTTCGCGAAGTCCTTCATGAGGCGCTCCACGTCTTGCTCGATGCGAGCGGCGATGCGTTCGTTGCTTGCAATTCCGGCCAACCCAGGGAACGTTACATCGTGGCGGCGGCACCATTCCTCCACGGCCACGGCATCCGGAACCACCAAGGCCGCAGGGTGCTTGCGTCCATCGCCGATGACCATGACCTGTTCGATGAACAACGAGGCTTTCAGGGCGTTCTCCAGCAATTGCGGAGACACGTATTTGCCCCCAGAGGTCTTGAACATCTCCTTTTTGCGGTCCGTGATTTTCAAGAATCCTTCGTCGGTGAACTCGCCGATGTCCCCGGTGTGGAACCAACCGTCTTGGATGACTTCGGCCGTCTTTTCGGGGTCCTTGTAATAGCCCATCATGACATTGTGCCCGCGCACTTTGATTTCATCGTCTGGGCCAAAAGCCACCTCGACGCCCTCGACCACCTTGCCCACCGTGCCGATGCGCAGCATGTTGGGGGCATTGAGGGTGTTGACGGAAACCACCGGGGACGTTTCCGTCAGTCCGTAGCCTTCAAAAACGGGAATGCCGGCGGCATTGAAGAAACGCGCTAACCGCGGCTGCAACGCTGCACTGCCACACGCCACCGCCTCCACGCCGGTCAACCCGAGCGCCTCCTTCACCTTGCTGAAAACGAGCTTCCGCGCCAATCCCAATTGCCATTCGTAGTACCCGCCATTGCGGCCATCCGGCTCCCACTTCAAGGCGACACCGACGGCCCAGCTGAAAATCCGGGCTTTCACCCCGCCCGCGGCCAACCCTTTTGCAACAATGCCGTCGTAGAATTTCTCCAACAACCGCGGCACGGCAGTG
>JALQTD010000299.1 GCA_023264155.1 Flavobacteriales bacterium
CCAACCGGTCCACATCGTACCGGTAGTTCACGCGGTATCCAGCTTGAACCGAGAGCCAAATGAAATCCTTCACGGACGCTTCGTAAACCAACCGGATCCGGGCTTCGCCGCGGCGCACCTCCAAGTCCTCCGCTTGCACATCTGCCCCGCTTTCCGGATTGTTCCACAACCGGTAAGATTGGCCTTCGAGTTCGTATCCGAAAAACAGCATCTTGCGCGGCGACAACGTCCGCCGGACATGGGCACGTGCGGGGAACAGCACCTCCGCTCCCCACCTGTTGCGGGCGTCGGTCGCGTTGTACAGCACCACTGGGATGTAGTTGATTTCCCCTACCCGGTAGGTGCGCGCGAGGCCCACCCCCCATTGCTTGCGCTCGCTTGGCCGCTGGCCATACAGGAGTGCCGCAGAGTACTTCAAGTACTTCGCCGGCATGAAATCAAACCCATAGGTTCCGCTCAAATCCGCCGACCCTTGGAACAGGAAAAACTGCTTGTCGTCGAGGGGCTTGAAGAGGGTGGTATTGATGCCCGTTGTGCGCAGCCCGTGTTCTGAGAGTGCTTGGTGCAGCGGGTTCGCATCCGCCGAAGGGGCGGCGTCGTAGGCGTATCGGGTGTTCCAGTAGTTGGCCCCCATTTGCCAAACCACGCTCGTCTTTGAAACCACGGGCACATTGAATCCCACGCGCATCCCGGAGGTGGCATTCACCCGCGCCGAGGAACCGGCGAACAGCACACTGCCATCCGCCGCGAGCAAATCGCCCGCATCCACATCGTAGCCGCCTTGGAAGTCGTAGCCGATCCAGATGAGTTTGGCCGGGCTCAGGCCTTCAATCTTGGGGCTGCAAAAGCGCTTGGCCCCTTCATCCGCAAAGCTCAGGTCGTCGTAGAGGCTGAAGTCGATTTCCTCCTCCCACACGTCCGTGGTATCGGTTTGGGCCACGCCCGCCGCCGTCACAGCTGCGAGGCACACGCAGGTGGCCAGCCATCGCCTGCTCATTTCCGCTTCGGCATTGCGAGCCGCTTCCACACATCGGTTCGACCGAGGGCTTGTACCCCGATGTATCCGCGAATGTCAAGCGTATTCTTGTCGGTCATCGTGATGACGCAGCTGTACGTGCTGCCGTTGAGCGGGTCGTAAATTGTGCCCTCTGCCCAGGTCCCGTCTTCTTGGTAAACGAAGTCCTTGAGCATCCGATAGCCTTTGAGCGGAACGTTTTGGAGTTCCGGATCGGGGTTGTTTTTATCCGTCTTCGGCTCTCCCGTTTCGGGGTCGTTGGGCTCAATGAGCCAAACAATGCGGCCGTAGTATTTATTGCCAATCCGGTCAATTTTGACTCGGGCCCGTCCGTTGCTTGGTTCCCAAATGCCAATCAATTCATCCCCGGCTGTTTCTTGCGTTGGCATGGTGAAGCTCAACATGCCAAAGGCCATCGCAACGAAGGCCATGATCCATCCAAAAGTGCGCAGCATAACTCGCTTATTTTAAAGTGATT
>JALQTD010000029.1 GCA_023264155.1 Flavobacteriales bacterium
TGGCCTCGACCCACTCCTCCAAGCCGAAATACGGCTCATCCTGCAACAACTTGCGCCACGGGCCTTGAAACGGCTGCGACAGCGCGGTGTCCGACTTCTCGCCCTTGAAAAAGGGAAAGCTCCAATGCAAGTCCGGGTGCTGCAAGGTGTCGTGCGCCCGGCAGGAATCACAGGCGCCACATGCGTCCTGATCCCCCGGCGCCGCGCATTGCATGTAGCGGGCATACGCGCGGGCCAAACCCAACGCCCCACTGCCCTCCGGCCCATCAAACAACGAGGCGTGGGCCACCCGGTTCGAACGCACGGCCGCTCGGAGCTGCTCCCCCAATCCTTCGTGCCCGATGACGTCGCGGAAATACATGCCCCGAAGGTAGCGCGCGAACCCGGAATGTGCCGCGCGAACGGCTCAGAAAGCCGCGTGAAGCGACGCGTAAAATCCGCGCCCTGCCCCGGAAATACCGGACGAAAAGACCCGGTAGTGCTCGTCGAGCAGGTTGCGCACCCCGAGCCGGACTTGCAGCTTGTCGTGCAGTTGCACCGACGATTCAGCGTTGAGCGTAAACCAGTTGGGGGTGCCGGTGGGCAGGGCCTCGTCCGCGTTGTCTTCGCCGTCGGGGCTGTACTGCGCGATGGGCTTGGCGCCGTTGAACAGGCTGTAGACCTGCACGGAGAGCCAGCGGTGCTCGTAGACGGCGGAGACCCGGCCGAACATGGGCGGGATGTGGGCGAGCGGCGTGTCGGCGGCCGTGTTGCGCCCGAACGTCCAGTTCACGGCGCCCTCCACTTGGATGCGCGGGAAGAGCTTCGCCCGGCCTTCGAGCCGCACGCCCCGGATGATGGCGCGGTCGGCGTTGATGTTGGTTTGGATGCGCGCGCTGTCGCCGGCGTACCAGAGCATCGTGTCACCGTTCAGGGTGGCGAGCGTGGGGACGATGGCGTCGAGCCACCAGCTTTGGAACCCCGTCAGCGAGATTTGGGCCAAATCCCGGCCGCCCGCATTCCACGTCACCCCCTGTTCCACCGAGTACACGTACTCCGGCCGCAAGCTGTCATTCGGCACGGTCACCAGCCCATCCTTCTCGAACACCTTGCCCACGTCGTCCACGTTCGGATGCCGGAAACCCGACGACGCCGTCGTGAACGCCGTCCACGCACGACCGAGGTACCACTGGCCCGACAAGCTGCCCGTGACGGCCCCTTTCGCCGAGGCGATCCGATCGAACGGCAACTCCACGAACCGGCTCGAGTCGTACTGGCAATCCAGCCCGGCAAAGCTGTAGCGCGCGCCGCCCGAAACCACGTGGTTCCGGATGTGCTTGCGCGCCGTCAAATACGCCCCGAGCGTCCGCATCGTGCTGCCACCGTTCGGATAACGGGTCTCCTCCCCATCGTTGCGGAGGCCGGTCACGATGTCCTCGCTCCACGCCTCCGATGCGACCGTATTCCACGCACCCGAGAACCCCGTTCCCACCCAAATGTCCCGCCAAACCCGCGGCTTGGAGGCAGAGACCGTCAACCCCCACACGTCCACCGTTTCCTCTTGGTGGTACCGGGTATCGGAGCCGAACCTCCGGTTGATGCGGTCCTCCCCGATCCGTTGGAAGCTCCCCGTCACAGCCGTTTGCACGTTGAAGCGGCTGATCACACCGCGGTAATGGGCCGAAGCCATGAGGCGCTCCTGCGGACCGTAATACCATTCGGCCCACTTCGGCTGCCCGTCCTTGCGGTCGTCGAACATGTCGTAGCGCGGCACGTTGGAGCTCGTGCTGTATTGGGCGTTCAGGGTCATGGTGCCCCCGGGCGCTGCGAACCGGACTTTTTGGAGGAGGTCGATTTGGTCGTAGCCCGAACGCAGCTGCACGTCGGGGTCCTCGTTCACCAGGACCGTGTCCACGCCGTCGAGCCGGGCGACGTATTCGTTGACGAGTCCCCAGGTCATGTCGCCGTGCCGGCGACGCGTCCCCTGCCGCAGGTCGCCGAAGTGGGAGCGCGTCACCGACGTGAGCAGGCCGATGTGTTGGCGGGCAATCTCGACGTCGGCGTGACCGGACCAGCCGCTGTTGGGGCTGCGGAAAGCCGTGGTGGCGTTCACGCGCGTGCGGCGGGTGCCGAAGCTGGGTTCGCGCGTCCGGTAATGGATGACGCCCCCGAGCGCATCGCTGCCGAAGGCCACGCTGTTGGGTCCGAGGAGGACTTCTGTTTGGGCCAAAACCTGGGGGTCAATCGTGACGCTGTTCTGCAAATGCCCACTCCGGTAAATCGCGTTGTTCATCCGCACGCCGTCCACGACCAGGAGGACGCGATTCGCCTCAAACCCGCGCAGAACGGGCGATCCCCCGCCCTGCTGGCTCTGCTGCACCAGCACCGAACCGGTCGACCACAGCAGTTCAGCTGACGTGCTCGGCACTTCCATGCGGCGCACGGGCGGGACGACCCCGAAGTTCCGCGAAACCAAGGACTGCACCGACATGGCACTGACGCGGGAAGCCGCGTTTTCCGTCACGATCTCGGCCACATCGAGGGAAACGAGGTCGTTCACCATCCGCACGCGATCCGGCACGTGGTCGCCGGGGGCGAGGACGAGGTCCATGTAGCCCACGCTGCGCACGACGAGCGTGTCCCCCTTCACTTCGAAAGGCATGGGCACCACGCCGTCGGCATCGGCCGCTTGCGCCGCGTGGGTCCGCTTGTTCAGGACGACCGCAAACGGGATGGGCGTCAAGCCGTCTGAATCGGTGATTTGCACTTGCCGCGTGGGCAAATCGGTTTGGGCCATCCCCCTACTCCACACGGCACACACCAACGCCACCGCCCACCAAATTCCAAAATGCTTCACGGGATCAATTTTGCGTTGAGCTATCAATGATTATGCCGTAAAATGTTAAATTCAGCGGAAAACAGCCTCGAGCACCTCGTAGCTCTGAATCGTGCGCTCACCGCTCAAGTGGAGCTGCACGTAGCGGACCAAACCCAGCACCAGCTCCCGCCGCTGAGCGCCCACCACCTGCACGTCCTTGCCCGCCACCAGGTCCAGGTAAGTCCGGGTGGCTGCGGGACCGAGGTGGGCCTCGTCGGGGTGGTCGACCGGCAGGTATTCCCCCGTTGCCAACTGCAACCCGTGGCGATCCGAGGGGGGAGCGCCATCAGGAGCCAGGCCCAATAAGGAAGTCAACCCAGCGAGGTAGCGGACGTGCACGCTGGCCGGATGCGGCGTGGCATCCAGGGCGAGCACCCAGCTCCACGTCCAGTCCACGACTTCCGGATGCGGGGCCTCTTCGGGGAAGGTCTTCCACAGGAACTCGGCGAGGAAGAAGGCCACCGCCGCACGGCGCGCTTCCCGGGTCATGGCATCGAGGCGGGCGGCGCGCTCTGCTGTTCGGACGCGGAAAAGTCCCTCGGACCCCTTGCGGTGCAGGCCGCGCACGTCGAGCAGGGCCAGGGCGTGGAATTTGGCCCCCTCCCCACGCGCCCGGCGCGCCTTGCCCATGCGCACCCACAACGGAATGACGCCCAGGGTCCGGCTGAACACCCGCACGATGTGGCTGTCATCGCCGTAAACTGTCGACGACAACACGATCACCCGGTCCGCATCCAAATCCACAGAAGCCATGCCTGCGAAGGTCGCGCACAACGGCCGCCTTCCGAACAAAAACCCGCGCAAAAGGGTTAGCAAGGAACGGCCAACGCTCGGCCGTGGCACCTAATTTCGCAGCATGGAGCACCCTACTTATTGCCCGGACCGATTCCGCTACCAACGCCGCGCATCGCGGCAAGTACACATCGGCACGTTGACCCTTGGCGGTGACGCACCGATTCGGTTGCAATCGATGACCACGACGGACACCATGGACATTGCAGGGACGGTGGAGCAGTCCATCCGCATGATTGAGGCGGGGTGCGAATTGGTGCGGATTACGGCGCCTTCGAAGCGGGAGGCGGCGGCTTTGGGCCAAATCAAAGCCGAACTCACTGCCCGCGGCCACGGCCACATCCCTGTCGTCGCGGACATCCACTTCACGCCCAACGCCGCGGAAGTCGCCGCCGACCACGTCGAAAAAGTCCGCGTCAACCCCGGCAACTACGCCGACAAAAAGAAGTTTGAGGACATCGCGTACACCGACGCATCCTATGCCGCGGAACTCGAGCGCATCCGCGCGAAATTCAGCCCACTCGTCCTCAAGTGCAAGGACCTGGGCCGCGCGATGCGCATCGGCACGAACCACGGTTCACTGAGCGACCGCATCATGAGCCGCTTCGGAGACACCGCGGAGGGCATGGTCGAAAGCGCGTTGGAATTCCTCCGCATTTGCCGCGAACACGATTACCACGATGTGGTCATCAGCATGAAATCATCGAACCCGCAAGTCATGGTGCACGCCTACCGGCTGCTGGTGGCGCGGATGGACGCCGAGGGGATGAACTACCCGCTGCACCTCGGCGTGACCGAAGCGGGAGACGGGGAGGACGGGCGGATCAAGAGCGCCGTAGGCATCGGAACGTTGCTCGAAGACGGACTCGGGGACACGGTGCGCGTTTCGCTCACAGAGGCACCCGAAGCCGAAATCCCGGTAGCGCGCAAGCTCGTCGAACGGTACGCAAACCGAACGCAGGCGGCGGTGCCGCAGGCCGATTCGGGGGACTGGGACCCGTTCACTTACCGGCGCCGCGTGGCCCGCGAAGTGGCGAACATCGGCGGGAAGCACGTGCCGGTCGTGGTGCACACCCTAGCGGGTGATGAGCCGTTGACACCGGCCCGGTTGTACGGCTGCGGGTACCGGTACAGCGTGCCGTTGGACAAGTGGAACTTGGATGATTTGGCCTGCGATTACGTTTACGTGAGCGAGCAGGAGGTGGACTTCGAGCTGCCCGGGACGTTGAACGTGGTCCAGGATTGGCGGGCTTGGAAGGGTCGCGCTCGCCATGTTCCGCTCATCGACGCGGCGGATTTCATGAACGAGCTGGCATGGACCGTGGACCGGGTGTTTGTGTCAGCCCAAACCCACGACCTGCTCAACCCCGCGTTCCTGACCCGCTTGGTCAACGTGCCGCAAGCCGTGCTCGTGCTGGGGACCACCGCTGAACACGCCATGGCGGACTTGCGCGCGGCGTGCTGGCGGCTCGACGCCGCGGGCTGCTCCGTGCCGGTCATCTGGCGCCGCGCTTACGCGACCGAAGATGCGGAAACGTTCCAGTTGCATGCAGCGACCGACTTCGGTGGGTTGTTGCTCGATGGCATGGGGGACGGGGTTTGGCCTGAGGCCGCTGCGATGAGCCTGCAAGTGCGCAACTCCACGGCCTTTGGCATCTTGCAAGCGACGCGGACGCGCATCTCCAAGACCGAATACATCAGCTGCCCGAGCTGCGGCCGCACCCTCTTCGACCTGCAGGAGACCACGGCGAAAATCCGCGCGGTCACGAGTCACCTCAAGGGCATCAAAATCGGCATCATGGGCTGCATCGTAAATGGCCCGGGAGAGATGGCCGACGCCGATTACGGCTACGTTGGCACTGGACCCGGGGTCATCACCTTGTACAAGGAGCGCGAAGTGGTGCAACGGAATGTTCCGGAATCGGAAGCCGTTGACGCCCTCATCGAGCTGATCCGCCAGCACGGGGATTGGGTCGAAGCGGTCGCGTCTGAACACAACGAAGCCGAAGGGTGATGCGCCAACCTCCGGCTTCGTGAATATCGGTGACCGCTTAACCTGTCACTTGTTGTAGCCCAAAACTATGCATGACACGATAAAGAGTCCGTGAACGAAATGCAAAATTACGTTGCAACACGTCATAAAACTTCCTGTCAAAACATTAAATCCTTGATATTCAATGATACAACCACGAGGTATGTGTCACACATCGAGGCAGCCCATACAGGCTATCCCGTAGGAAATGCGGTCTCTGTTCACGTGTTTTCAGGAGTTCACGTTGCGGAATTTGACGCTTAACACCCCTAACAACGCCCAGGGGATGACCGCATCGGCGACGTAGGCCCAGATGTCGGGATCTTTGAACCAAATGAAGTTGGTGTAGGGCATGAACAAGAAGAACACGACGCCGAAACCAGCCGCATGCAGCACGCGCTCCTTCAAGCCATCGCGCTTCAAGTTGCCGAGCAAGAAGTGGAGGAGGTAGGCCATGACCAAGCACACGAAGAAGCCGCGCACCATGTTCATCACCATGTCGCTGCCGTAGTTGCGGATGTAGTTGATGCGGGCGTACCCTTTGCCTTGGAGGGCTTGCATTTGGGCTTCCGCCATGCCCTCCTGTGCATAAGCAGCCGGATCGGGTTGACCCAACACATACATGCCGGTCTCCAATCCGGACGCATCCAGCGCCTCAAGGAGTTGCGTCTGAAGCGGGGTGTAAGCAATGGAGTCCCAATGGAACGCGGGCATGGCCCATGCCATGAATTGCCAAATGAACAGGAAAACCCCTCCGAGCAGGGTGAAAATCAAACGGTTTTTCATCTTGAGCGAAATTTTATTCGCCGCAAAATGCACTAAAACAGCGCTCAGCCCACCTATGGCATGGCATTATTCGTCGAACTTGAGCTTGCAGCCCTCAGGAAGGAGGCCAGGCAAACCCGCAAGGACCTGAGGCGCAAGCGCTGTTCCGCGCACATCCAGCATCTTCAGTTCAGGACAGCCTTGGATGGACGAAGGAACTGCAGTCAAGGGGTTTCCCTTCAGCACCAACTTCTTTAAAGCACCCAATTCGCCGATGGATTCGGGAAGTGCGGTCAGGGCGTTGTTCGTCAAAATGAGGGTGGAGAGGGTGCCGCAGCGACCGATTTGTTCGGGGAGCGCCGTGAATCCCATGCCGGATACATCGAGGTAGACGAGCCGGTCAATGCCCAGGATTTCTTCCGGCATGGGGCCGCCGGCCAAATCGCCATCGAGCAACGGATTCAACCGCAACATGAAGCCCCCGATGGTGGGCTCGAGCCGGTTGCCGAGGCGTTGGGCGAGGGTTTGTTCGGTGGCCTCGGCGGCTTGGCGCTCAGGGGCATCCGCCTCCGCAACGGCTTGCCAAGCGCGGAGGGCCTCTGTGAAGCCCGCGTAGACGTCGCTGCCCGAGAACATGTCGATGTCCTTGTTCTCCGAACGCTTGCCCAGCACGTCCTTCAAATCCACCGCTTTGAAGGTTTCCGCTGCTGGATCGGCCGTCCAGCCCGGATTGGCCGAGGCCCCCTTCCGGCGGTTCGCCAGCAAGTTGCGGATGGCTTCGATTTCCGCCCATTCCGGCTCCATGGACGTGGTCAATCCGCGCGCGGCTTGCACGTGACGGGCGCAATCAGCAAACGCACCACGATACAGATGCGCCTGGGCCAAGTTCATGTGCAGCGCCCGGGCGATGGGTTTGTTCACGTCCGCTTTCGGATTCAACAGGTCAGCACGTTGTAGCCACGCTTCCCAAGTGGCCATGGGGGCTTCGAGCGCAGCCCAGTTTTGGGCCTTGAATGCCTCGAGTGCTTGCTCCTGTGCGGCATCCAGCTCGGTGTAATCCACCTTGCGGTTCTTCGCCGTGGCCACAGTGACCTGCGCCTTGACATCGTTGAAATACAGGCGGGTTTCCAGCACATCCACCATGTTCGAGAGCTGCGTCAACACGGCCTTACGACGGACGAATCGCTCCGCATCCGGGGTCCGCACAGCGACCTCAAGGTCCGATTCTGAGCGGAAGTCCAACTTCGAACGGGAATAGCTGAAGCCCCCGTTGCTCGACTCCATCGTCGAAACCTTCTCGTTCCCATACCGCACGGTAACGTTGGCTGGTAGTTCGAACCCATCGAGCAATTCGCCCTCTGCATCGGTGAGCTGAACCGTTACCGGCAAGGTGTAGTCCACGAGGTACCAGTAGGTTTGTTCTTCGCCCTTTACGGCCTCGCTCTTCAGTGCGCGGCGCCCCATGCTGCCCTCGCCCAGGGCGACTTGCACCAAAAGGTTGGCGCCGGACTCGACGAAAGCCACCTCCCGCTCCAACGTGTAATACGACATGCCTGCCAGTCGCTCACCCGCTTTGAGGATCGCGGCATTCCCTCCCCACCTCCGCAGGTCATCGAGGTTGAAGAAATTGGGGTCGGCGTGCAACACAAATTGCAGCTCGCGCACCAAATCCTCCGGCACCGTCGGCACCTCCGTGTAATCGAATTTCACGGAAGATGTTGCCGCGCGTTGCGACCACCCAACTGAAGCAAACAGAACGGCCATTGCGGCCAGAAAAACACGTTTCATGGGAGCAGATTTCTGGCGTCAAATCTAATCGTCCCCACGCCTATTTGAGCGAGGCCGGGCAACATTTAACCCGGCACCCTCTGGCTCAGCCCTCCGATTTGAAATAGCGCCGCTGATTGACCAAAATCCAAATCACCGCACACGAAATCGCCGCATCTGCAATGTTCCAAATCGGCGGGAAAACCTCGCGACCCTGCCACCCGGCAATGGGCCACCACATCGGCCATTCCACCGTGAAGTGGAACATGTCCACCACGTCCGCCATGAACCAGGTCGCATAGCCGCCCTCCTCGGGGAGCCACTCCGCGGGCGCATCCCACCCGGATTTGGAATACAACTTCCCGTAGAAAACGGAGTCGAGGATGTTGCCCACCGCGCCGGCCCAAATCAATGCAATCGACCGCAAGAAGCCCTTGTGCCCACCCGACCGCGCCGCATGCACCAGGTACCAACCGATGGCCACCGCCGCAATCACCCGGAAGATGCGCAACGCGAGTTTCCCCCCATCGCCCGGCAACGCCCACCCGAACGCCATGCCATCGTTTTCAATGAATTGAAACTCGATGAGCCCGGGAATCAAGGGGGCCTTTTGGCCGATGGTGAAGCTCGTCTTGATGTAAAACTTCAGCAGCTGATCGGCTACCAGCACCGGCAGGGACCACCAAGCGAGCAATCGCGCAATGTGCATGCCGAGTTACTGGCGGTTCTTCGCCTCAATGGACATCGTCGCGTGGGGAACCAAGCGCAGCCGCTCCTTCGGAATCAGCTTGCCCGTCACGCGACAAACCCCATAGGTCTTGTTCTTGATGCGCAACAACGCGTTCTCCAAGTTCGCGATGAACTTCTGCTGCCGCGCAGCCAGCTGTGCAGTCTCTTCGCGGCTCATCGTTTCAGAGCCATCCTCCATCATCTTGAAGGTAGGTGCCGTGTCATCAGTGGAATTGTCACCTTCGTGGGACAATGCGCGCTGAAGTTCCTGCAAATTCTCTTTTGCCACGACCAACTTCTCTTGAATCAACGCCTCGAACTCTGCGAGGTCGTTGTCCGAATAACGGTTTTCTGCCATCTCGGTTACTTTAACCCTGTTTTCTCAATGCCAAACCAACGGTCACCCCATCGGTCAACTCTACTTCGTTGCCTTCGCCTTCACGGCCCCAAGCCACCTCATCCGCCAAGACTTCGGCCCGAATATACTCTAAATTCTGCTCGAAGGCTTGACGGGATTCATCAGATGATGCAACCGTCAATTTAATCCGGTCGGTCACCTCCAATCCGGAGTCCTTCCGGAGGTTTTGGACCCGGTTGACGAGCTCACGGGCCAAGCCTTCAGCGCGCAGGGCTTCGTCAAGCACGACATCCAAGGCCACGGTTACGCCGCCCTCGACGCTGACCGTCCACCCGGGGATGTCCTGGGTTTGGATCTCCACATCGGAAAGCAGGACTTCGGCCGGACCGAGGCCATCGTCGGGGTTCACTTCGAACCGCCCGTCGCGCTCCAAAGCCGCCACGGCATCCGCATCGAGCGCGCTGACCGCTTTTGCAAGTGCCTTCATCCGCTTGCCGAACCGGGGGCCGAGCGCCTTGAAATCCGGTTTGACCTGCTTGACGATGCCGCCATCCCCTTCCGTCAGCACCTCCAACTCCTTGACGTTCACCTCGGCGAGCACAAGGTCCGCAATGGCCTTGAGCCGGCGCTGCAGGTCCTCCGTCAAAGCCGGCACCATGATGCGGCGGAGCGGTTGGCGCACCCGCAGTTTTTCACGCTTCCGAAGGCTGAGCACTTGGGACGTCAGCTGCTGGGCGAGCGCCATGCGCGCCTCCAATTCCGGGTCGATCTTCGCTTCATCCGAGGAGGGGAAGGAGGCCAAATGCACCGATTCCTCCCACGCCTCAGCCCCCTGCGGACGCACCAAAGCCGCCGCCAAATCCCGGTAGATCCGGTCCATCACGAACGGGGCAATGGGCGCCGACATCACGGCCACCGCCTCCACGCACTCGGCGAGGGTGGCGTAGGCGCTGAGCTTGTCGGCTGTCATGTCGCCCTTCCAGAACCGGCGCCGGCTGAGGCGCACGTGCCAGTTCGACAATTCGTCCACCGTGAAGTCCTGGATGGCACGGGCCGCCCGGGTGGGCTCGAGGTCGGTGTACGCCGCATCGACCTCGGCAATGAGGGAATGCAGGCGCGACAGGATCCACCGGTCGATCTCGGGCCGGTCGGCCACAGCAGGCGCTTCGGCTGATCCGTTCCAGCCGTCGATGTTGGCGTACAGCGCGAGGAAGTTGTACGTGTTGTGCAACGTGCCGAAGAAGCGCCGGGTCACTTCTCCGATGCCGGCTTCATCGAACTTGAGGTTGTCCCACGGCTGCGCATTGGAAATCATGTACCAGCGGGTGGCGTCCGGACCGTGTTGTTTCAGCGTGGCGAACGGGTCGACGGCGTTGCCGAGGCGCTTGGACATCTTCTGCCCGTTTTTGTCCAAAACCAGGCCGTTGCTGATGACCGCCTTGTAGGCCACTCGGTCAAAGACCATGGTCGCGATGGCGTGCAGGGTGTAGAACCAACCGCGGGTTTGGTCCACCCCTTCGGCGATGAAATCCGCGGGGAATGCGTTGCCCGCATCCACCTTGTCGCGGTTCTCAAACGGGTAGTGCCACTGGGCGTACGGCATGCTCCCGCTGTCGAACCACACGTCGATCAAGTCGGACTCGCGGCGCATCGGCTCGCCCTTGCTGGAGACCAACACGATTTGGTCCACAAAGTGCTTGTGCAAATCGACCTGGGCGTAATTCGCGTCACTCATGTCTCCCGGGACAAATCCCGCCAGCGGGTTATCCGCCATCACGCCCGCCGCCACCGCATCCGCGCAGGCCGCCTGCAGCTCCTCGATGGAACCGATGCACCGCGTCTCCGAGCCGTCCTCGGTGCGCCAGATCGGAATCGGAATGCCCCAAAAACGGCTGCGGCTCAGGTTCCAATCGTTCAAATTCTCGAGCCACTTTCCGAATCGCCCCGTGCCCGTGCTCGCCGGCTTCCATCGGATGGTGCCGTTCAGTTCAGCCATCCGCTCCTTTGCCGCCGTTGCCCGGATGAACCAGCTGTCCAGCGGGTAGTACAGGATGGGCTTGTCGGTCCGCCAGCAATGCGGGTAATTGTGCTCGTACTTCTCTACGAGGAAGGCACGGCCTTGCTCCTTGAGGGCGATGGCGATTTCGACGTCCACGGACCGCTCGGGGGCTTGGCCTTCGTCGTAGTACTCCTCCTTGACGTAGCGCCCTGCGAGGGGTCCAACGCGGAACCGGCCTTGCAGGTCCACGAGGGGCACCGGGTTGCCGTGCTCGTCCTCAACAAGCAAGGGCGGCACGCCGGCTGCCGCGGCCACCCGGGCGTCGTCCGCACCGAACGTGGGTGCGGTGTGTACGATTCCCGTTCCGTCCTCAGTCGTAACGAAATCTCCCGGAATCACCCGGAAGGCATCGGCCACGTTCTCCATCGGGCTCGCCCAATCGAGGAGCTGCTCGTAGCGGGCGCCGCAAATGTCCTGCCCCTTGAACGTGGCAACCACCTCGTGAGCCGGTGCCTTCTTCCCTCCGAAATGCTTGCCCACCAGCGCTTCAGCAAGCACCACAAGGCCCTCCTCATCGGTGTAGCGGTTGCGGGTGCGCACCAACGCATAGGTGATGTCCGGCCCCACGGTCAAGGCCGTGTTCGAAGGCAGGGTCCAAGGGGTCGTGGTCCAAGCAAGGAAGTCCACGGGCAACTCGGCGAGTGCCGCCGCGCCCTCTCCGGCATGGGCCTTGATGCGGTTCGCGCAATCCACCGGCGTCCGGAACTGGGCCACGATGGTGGTGTCCTTGACGTCGCGGTACGCGCCGGGCTGGTTCAGCTCGTGGGAGCTCAGACCCGTGCCCGCCTTCGGGCTGTAGGGCTGAATGGTGTATCCTTTGTAAATCAGCTCCTTATCAAAGAGCTGTTTGAGCAGCCACCACACGGACTCCATGTACTTGGGCTCGTAGGTGACGTAGGGCGATTCCATGTCCACCCAGTACCCCATTTTGTGGGTCAAGTCGTTCCACACATCGGTGTACCGCATGACGGCCTTGCGGCAAGCCGCATTGTACTCCTCGATGCTGAGCTTTTTACCGATGTCTTCCTTCGTGATGCCCAATTCCTTCTCCACCCCGAGCTCCACCGGCAATCCGTGGGTGTCCCAACCGGCCTTGCGTTCGACGCGGAAGCCCTTCGAAGTTTGGTAACGGCAGACGATGTCTTTCAGCGCCCGCGCCATGACGTGGTGGATGCCGGGCATGCCATTCGCCGAAGGGGGGCCTTCGAAAAACACGAAGGGCCTGTCCGCTGGGCGGCTTTCCACGCTCTTGCGAAACGTCTGCTCTTCGTCCCAAACAGACAAGATTTCATCCGCGGTCGCCGACAAGTTGAGGGCGCCGCGCTCGGGGAATCGTTTGCTCATCGGGCGCAAAGATACGCCGCAACGCGCAGGCAAGGCCTTAAACCCGACTCAGCTTCAACATGTTCGTCATGCCCGCATCGGCAATGGGCATGGAGGCCAAATGGATCACAAAATCACCCGTCTCCAAGCGCCCATCTTTCTTGAGGACGTACTTGATGTCGGCAATGGTGTGGTCGGTGCTCACCATCTTCAAGTACGGGTATGCCCGCACCCCCCACACCAAACTCATCTGCTTCAAAATCCGCTTGTTCGCCGTGAAGAGGTGGATGTCGCAAGCCGGCCGCTGGCTCGCCACTTGCATGGCCGTGTAGCCCGAGAACGACATGGTCACGATGGCCTTCGCTTCCACCCGCTTGGCCAAACGGCACGCGTTGTAGCAAATGCTGTCGCTGATGAACCGGTCTTCATCCGGGCTGAACGGCGGGCGCTCATGGTGGTAGACGTGGTCGTGGCGTTCAACGGACGCGCAGATTTCCGACATGGCGCGGACGGCATTCACCGGGAAGGCACCCACGCTGGTCTCGGCACTGAGCATCACCGCGTCGGCCCCGTCGAGCACCGCGTTCGCCACGTCGTTCACCTCAGCCCGGGTAGGGACCGCGGCTTCGATCATCGACTCCATCATTTGGGTCGCCACAATCACCGGCCGGCCATGCTCCATGCATTGCTTGATGATGTCCTTCTGGATCATCGGCACCTCTTGCATCGGCACCTCAACCCCCAGGTCGCCCCGTGCCACCATCACCGCATCGGTGCACCGCAAGATGTTATCGAGGTCCTCCAACGCCTCGGGTTTTTCGATCTTCGCCACGATCCGTGCGTGGCTGCCGGCCGCATCAATGATGCCCCGCAGCTCCCGGATGTCCTCTGCGCGCCGCACGAAGGACAACCCGATCCAATCCACCCCGTTCTCCAAGGCGAACGCCAAATCCGCGGCGTCTTTTTCCGTGATGCACGGCAATGAAATCGCCGTGCTCGGCAAGTTGATGCCCTTGCGCGGCTTCAACACCCCGCCGTATTGGATGCGGCATCGAACCTCATCCTTCCCGTTCGTCTCGAGCACTTCCAAGCGCAGCTTGCCGTCGTCCAACAGCACGGGCTCACCCGGCTTCACGTCCGCAGCGAATTGCATGTAATTCGTGAAGACCACCCCGTTTGCACCGGGTTCCTTGCCCGTCCGAATGATGAGCTCCTCACCGTTGACCAGGTCCATGGCCCCGCCTTCGATTTCCCCCACGCGCAACTTCGGCCCTTGCAAATCCGCCAACGTCGCCGTGTGCGTCCCAAGCTCCTCGTCGATGCTGCGAATGGTCTCGAGCGTGGCGCCGTGCACGCTGTGCTCGCCGTGCGAGAAATTCAACCGCACCACGTTCATACCGGCCAACACCAACTCCTTCATCACCTCGCGCGGTGTAGAGGCCGGGCCCATTGTAGCTACAATCTTCGTCCTTTTCATCACTCCTAATTACTTGATTTACAACAGTGGCGTATCGTCAGGGGCCAAATCCAAAACCGCGATGTGCTCCAAGGCCTCGGTTTGGACTGCATCCAACTCAACCACCAGCGATACGAGACGCATTCCTCGCAGTGCATGTTTCAACCCCTCCAAGCCCGGCGTCTCGAATCCTACGCGGAGCAGGAAGTCCACCCGCGGCAACTTCTTGACCAAGAGGCTCTCAGGCAACCGATTCGCAATCAAGGCAACGTCTGCACCCGTATCCTCCGACACGTACCGGTGCACCACAAAGCGCGGCTGCCCTGCGCGTTCATCGGGCGCCAACTCCTTGTAAAATGCCAATGACCACCCCATCACCCGATTCAACTCCCAGCACAGGCGGTGGCTCCCCAAATGGGTCGTCATGCCCAACAGCTGAAAGTCAACGCTCTCCTCAAAGTCCTCGTCCAACCATTGCATGCAGCGCGAATTTAGCGATTCTGTGCATGCAAACCCCCGGACACGAGGAAGGATTTGCGTTATGAATTTGTTCCCTCGTCGGGTTTGCGGCGCATGCGCCGCCTAGCGGCAGGTGGCTTGGATACGGCCTTCGCCTGATCCACTTGTTGGGGCTTGCGCCGTGGAGCGCGCTGCTTTGGCGCCTTGGCTTCACTCGGTGCCTGTTCCGCCTGCTTTTTGCGGGCTGCCTTCGCCCGTGAGCCTTGGCCCCTCGGTCCGCGCGGGCGTCCCTGCTTGGGCGGCTCGGGCACCTCTTCAGGGGCTGCATCCGCAAGCAAACCCCGGTCGAACACTTCCTTCCACGCGACCCGAGCCGCTGCCTGCTCCGCGCGCTTCTTCGACCGGCCTTCTGCCTCTCCGAACACCCGGCCGTCGACCAGCACCTGCATCACGTAAACCGACCCACCATCGACGGAACGCTCGTCCACCACTTTGAAATCCAGGGATTTCCGATTCGATTGAGACCAGTGAAAAAGCTTGGACTTGAAGTCAACCGTCTGGTGCACTTTCTCATCGGCTCCGTGACGCTTCAGCATGCGCAGCACGGCCTTGCTGGTGCGCAAATGTCCGTGATCCAAATAGATGGCGCCGATAAGTGCCTCGAGCGCATTGCCGACCACCGTGTCCTGAATGTCCTTCTTCCGCATCTTCGACCGGATGAACGCCGGCAGCCCCATGCGGTCGCCCAACAGGTTGAGCGTCTTGCGGTTGACGATCTTCGACTTGCGCTGGGTAAGTGCCCCTTCCTGGTCGTCCGGAAAGCTGTGAAACAGGTCGGTTGCAACGGCCAAATCCAAGGCGCAATCGCCCAAAAACTCCAACCGCTCGTTGCTCTTCAGCCCCGTCTCATCCCCGTCGAGCAAGGATGCATGGGTCAGCGCCTCTTCATAGTGCGCGCGGTTTTTGATCCGCAACCCAAACTCCCGCTTCACCAATTCATCCAACGAAGCGGGTGCACCTTTCGACGGCACCAACCTCCGGACCCAATTCATGACCCGGTCTGGCATGGATCAGTGGAACGCTTTGAAGATGACCGAAGCGTTGTGGCCACCGAAGCCAAACGTGTTCGAAAGGGCTGCGCGTACCGGGCGCTCTTTCGCCTCGTTCAGCGTCAAGTCCAAGGCCTGGTCGATCTCCTCGTCCGGGTGCTCGAAGTTGATGGTCGGTGGGATGACCCCGTGCTTCACCGCCAAAATGGAGGCAATGCCTTCAATGGCCCCCGCCGCGCCCAACAAGTGGCCCGTCATGGACTTCGTGGACGAGATGCTCAGCTTGTAAGCGTGGTCCCCGAACACTTCTTTGATGGCGAGTGTTTCGGCGACATCCCCCAGTGGTGTGGACGTGCCGTGAACGTTCACGTAGTCGACGTCCTCGGGGGACATGCCCGCGTCTTCGAGTGCCGAGCGCATGACGTTGCGGGCTCCCAAGCCCTCCGGGTGCGGTGCCGTCAAGTGGTGGGCATCCGCACTCATGCCGCCGCCGACCATTTCCGCGTAAATCGTGGCTCCCCGCGCAACGGCGTGGTCGTACGATTCGAGGATGACCGCTCCCGCGCCTTCGCCGAGGACAAAACCGTCCCGGGTGGAATCGAATGGGCGGGAGGCCCGTTCGCACTCGTCGTTGCGGGTGGACAGGGCCTTCAGGGCGTTGAAACCGCCGATGCCGCCTTCGGTCACTGCCGCTTCCGAGCCGCCGGTCACAATGACATCGGCCTTTCCGAGCCGGATGTAATTGAACGCGTCGATCATGGCGTTGGTGCCACTGGCGCAGGCGGAAACGGTGCAGAAGTTGGGGCCGCGGTAGCCGTGGCGCATCGAGATTTGGCCTGCGGCGATGTCCGAAATCATCATGGGGATGAAAAACGGCGAGAACCGCGGCGTGCCATCCCCTGCGTAAAAGTCGCGGGCTTCGCTCATGAAGGTCTGGAACCCACCGATTCCTGAACCCCAAATCACGCCAGCGCGATCCGGATTCATTTCATGCGCACCATCACCGATCAGGTTCGCATCCCGCAAGGCTTCGTCCGACGCCACGATGGCGTACTGTGTGAACAAGTCCATGCGCCGGGCGTCGCGCCGGTCGATGAACTGTTGCACATCAAAGTCCTTGAGCTCGCACGCAAAGCGCGTTTTGAACTTGGACGCATCAAACCGTGTGATGGGGGCTGCTCCGCTTTGTCCGCGCTTCAGCCCTTCCCAGTACGCCTCCACCGTGTTACCGATGGGAGTGAGCGCACCGAGGCCCGTGACGACTACCCTTTTCAACTCCATGGGAGTCGGGGGTTAGACGGCAGCCGTGATGTATTCGACAGCCTGACCGACCGTGCTGATCTTCTCAGCTTGGTCGTCTGGGATGGCGATGTTGAACTCTTTTTCGAATTCCATGATGAGTTCGACGGTGTCGAGGGAGTCAGCTCCCAAATCGTTCGTGAAAGACGCCTCGAGGGTCACTTCACCTGCATCAACACCCAACTTGTCGACGATGATCGCCGTTACTTTTTCTTGAATCTCAGACATAGCTAAGGATTTCTTTCGGGGCGCAAAGTAACCACAGGAATCTTTGAGGTTCGACACCCGCAGCGGCCTTTTTTGGTTTTTTGGTTTTAATGAGTTGATTTTCAGGCGAATTCAACGCAAAGTTCCGGCCATTTTTTTCGGGAGATGACCGGGATTTGGGCGCCGGG
This sequence comes from Flavobacteriales bacterium, assembly GCA_023264155.1. Taxonomy (GTDB): domain Bacteria; phylum Bacteroidota; class Bacteroidia; order Flavobacteriales_D; family Sanyastnellaceae; genus JALQTD01. The sequence continues at coordinate 17,341 of JALQTD010000029.1, forward strand.
GGCTGGGTAGCCCACGGGGAGGAGGAGGTAGGCGCGCTCGTGGGCGGGGCGGTGGAGGATTTGGCCCAGGAAATCCATCGGCGAAGGGGTGTGCGGCAAGGTCACCAAGCCCGACTCGTGCAAGGCCGCAATCAGCATCCCTACTGCGATGCCCACGGACTCGGTGACGTAGTAATTCGGCAGCTTCTGGCCGCTTGCGTCGCGCTCATAAGGCCGGCGAAACACGATGATGAGGGCCGGCGCGTCGTCGATGTGCGGCTTGTTCGCATCCGTTCCGAGGGGGGCCAAATCCGATTTCCACTGCGCCGACATGCGCCGCTCGTAATTCACCCGCTCCTCCTCTTCGGCGGCGAGGCGGATGCGGTGCTTCAACTCCGGGTCGGTCACGAGGCAGAAGGTCCAGGGCTGCTTGTTCGCGCCGGATGGCGCGGTGCCGGCGGCTGCGATGCAGTTCCGAAGCACCTCGAGTGGCACGGGGTCGGTCGCAAACTCGCGCACCGAGCGCCGCCGTGCCCAAGCCGCGCGCACGGCCGCTGAGCGCTCCAACATCGCCTCCTCCGAGAGGCGCTTGAACTCCAAAGGTTGCATCGCATGAGATTCCGTCATGCCCCGAATCTACAGCATTCAGCCGCGCCCGCGCACCCGCTTCATCAACTCCGATGCGAACACGAAGTCCTCCAATTCCTGGGGTCCGCCGGCGAGCAGGGTGTCGCGGGTGCCGTGCCATAAAATCCGGCCTTCGTGCACGAAATGGATGGAGTCGCTCGCCTGCATGACGCTGTTCATGTCGTGGGATACCACCACCGTGGTCATGCCGAACTCCGCCGTGATGTCCTGTATGAGGTTGTCGATCACGATGGCGGTTTGCGGGTCGAGGCCGGAGTTGGGCTCGTCGCAGAACAGGTACTTCGGGTTCATGGCGATGGCGCGGGCGATGCCGACCCGCTTTTGCATGCCGCCCGAAACTTCGGCCGGGTAGCGCTGCTCGGCGCCGTCGAGTTCAACGCGGTGGAGGCATTCGCGGGCGCGCTGCTCGATTTGGCCTAAGGCATCGCCGCTGAACATCCGCAAGGGGAACATCACATTCTCGAGCACTGTCATCGAGTCAAACAGCGCGGAACCTTGGAACAACATGCCGATTTCCTGCCGCACCGCCTTGCGCTCCTTGCCGCTCATCGCCGTGAAATTCCGGCCATCGAAATGCACCGACCCCGTATCCGGCTCGATCAACCCCACCGTGCACTTCGTCATCACCGACTTGCCACTCCCGCTGCGGCCGATCACGAAGTTCACCTTGCCCGGCTCGAACCGAGCGGACACGCCCTTCAACACGTGGTGTTCGCCGAAAGACTTCTGGATGTCGTGGAGCTCAATCAATTCAATGCCAATTGTGTGATGACCAAATTCGCCACCATGATGAGGACCACGCTCCACACCACCGCCCGCGTGCTCGCGCGCCCGACCTCTAAAGCGCCTCCGGACGCGTAATACCCGTGGTACGAAGAGACGCTGGTCATGATGAACCCGAACACCGTCGTCTTCGTCAAGGCATACGCGACATCGAACTGATTGAAGTCGATGCGCATGCCGTAGAGGAAGTCCGCGAGGCTGCTGACGCCGGTGGCCACCCCGACCCAAGCGCCGGAACCGATGCCGAGCCCCATGCTCAAGATGACGAGGAAGGGCGTGATGGCCACCCCGGCGAGGATCTTCGGGAGGATGAGGAAGCCGGCGCTGTTGATGCCCATGATTTCCAGGGCGTCGACCTGCTCACCAACCCGCATGGAGCCAAGCTGGGATGCGATGTTGGAGCCGACCTTTCCGGCGAGGATGACCGGAATGAGGGTGGGCGAGAATTCGAGGATCATGCTCTGGCGGACCGTGAAGCCGATGGTGTAGACGGGGATCCAGCCGGAAACTTGGTGCGCGGTTTGGATGCAAATGACCGCCCCCATGAACACGGAGAGCAGGGCCACGATGCCGATGGATTGGGTGCCGATGGCCTCGAGTTCGGTCATGAGCGCCCGGCGGAACATCCGCCCGCGCTCCGGCATCCGAAACGTCAGGCGCAATAAATGCACGTACCGACCGATGTGGAAAATCCAGCGCATGCCACGAAGGTACTGCGAAGCGTTTGGTGTACCTTCATCGCCATGAAGCGAATGTATTCTTGGGTGTTGCTCGTCCTCCTCGCGGTGGGGGTGGCGGCGTCGGGTTGTGCGGGCCACAAGGCCACGCGCGGGTGCGACTGTCCGTCGTATCGGTAGACGGGCGCGGGGTAGACGGATGCGCGGACTACCTTTGCGCGCATGGAGCACACTTCCCACACGTATGC
>JALQTD010000002.1 GCA_023264155.1 Flavobacteriales bacterium
TAATTCGCGTTCACCTGCAGATTGAGGACCGGCTCATCGCAAGTCAGCACATAAGGGCCGTCAGGCAACAAGTTCATTTCGAGGGGTTCCACCGCCACGGAGATGTCGGCGGTCAGCGCTTGCCCGCACAACCCAGTGTACTGGACGGTGTATTGGACTGAGGCGTCTGGCACACACCACGGGTCGGAAGCCGTGGGGTCGCTGAGGTAATCCGGCGGGCTCCATTGGTAGCTGCCTTCGTTGGAGCCCACCACATTGAGTTGGATGGAATCGCCCGGGCACAGCGTGACATCCGATGGGGTGGTCAGGCTGTTCGCTTGAAGGCAAACGGTTTGGACGTTAAATGAGCCCCCGGTCGAACCGGTGAATCCCCACCAGACCTGGCTTTCTCCGCTGAACACGTCGTTGATGAGGTCGACTTGTTCCACGAGCCGAACATCGCAATCGAAGGCGACGGAAATGAGCTCGGTGGCGGGGTCCCAGGTGATTTGGCCGATGTGGTTGGCCCCGTCTTCTCCGTTGCCAAAGCCATCGATCATCGCCACGGGCGCACCAAAGGCCGTCGCGGCATTGTGGTCCACGCTCCCATCGGAGACGCAGCCGATGTGGTCGTAAGTGGGATCGCCGTAGTTGCCGTTTTGCCATGTATCGAATTCGACGCCGAAGGCCGTATTGAATCCGAGGAATCCGAGTCCGCCGCCGCTTTGACCGATGGCGTCGGTCCCGTCAAGCTGCAAGACGAACATGATGCCGTCAGCTCCGTTCGCGTCGAGGCTGCCGAGGCCGATTTCGAAGCTGATGTTGAAGGGCTGGGTGAGGTCCAGGGGCTCGGCATACCAGACCGCTCCCGTTTGCGTGCCGATCGCTGGGGTGAGTTGGTAGCAATCGGGTCCGGTGTTGGTGGCGCTTCCTTGGAGGAAGTAATTTTGGCCAGATGCTTGCGCGGACCAAAACAAAACCAAGGTAAAAATCAAGCGCTGCATGGCCCCTAAAATACGCATTTCCGCGACCTGCGTCAGAACCGGATGCCCAATTTCACGTTGACCCGCCGGTCGGTCAGGTAGTTGGAAATCGCATACAGCCGGCCGTTGACATCCTCGATCCACGTGTGGTTGATGGTGTTGCGAATGCCCAAAATGTTGAACACTTCAACCGACAAGAATCCCGACCGTTTCCCTTCGCTCTCCGTGAACAATTCGCGGGAGAAGCCGATGTCCACCCGCCGATACGGGGGCGTTCGCAGGATGTCCTTGTACCGCTCGAAGGAAGGCGGCCCGAAGGGCAATCCCGTTCCGAAAAAGAGCGAAACCAGGACTTTGTAGCGGTCGTCCCCCGGCATCTCGTCTTGGAACAACAAGGACATGTTGAAGCGTTGATCGGTTTGGCGGGGGATGAATCCGGGCTCAATGCGCACGCTATCCACCACTTCGTTGTTCAAGGTGAAGCCCTCGATGATGTACTCGCCGTCGCTGTTCAACGGCTGCCAGTAGCCGTCATCCACGAGGTCTTCAGCGGTTTTCATGATGCTCGCCCGCATCCAGCTTTGGACGCCTTCGATGAATTCCCCGTTCAACATCACGTCGAGGCCAGTCGCGTAGCCCCGGGAGTTGTTCGTGGCGTAATACCGCATCCGCACGTTCTCGATTTCGTAGGGAATCAGGTGGTTCAGGTCCTTGTAATACAGTTCGCCGACCAGTTTGAACGGGCGGTCGTAGAGCATGAAAATCCGGTCCATTCCGAGGACGGCGTGCAAGGCACGTTGCGCCCGGATTTCTGGGTTGACGGTGCCGTCGAGGAACCGCATTTCCCGGTAAAAGGCCGGTTGGAAGTACGTGCCCCCTGCCAGCCGCCAAACCGTCGATTGACCGAGGCTGTCCTCTGCCGAACGATAAGCCAACCGGGCCCGTGGACCGCCGACCAGTTGCTGGTTGAAATTCCAATAGTGGCCCCGGATGCCCGCATTGAAATCCCACCGGCTGCCGTCCTCGCGTTCCCGGGACCAGGTGTCCTGCAAGTAGGCCTGTACCCGCTCCGATGCCACGGCATTGCTCGCGCGGACGATGTCATTCAGCTCGATTTGCTGGTCCGGCCGATCGGCGACTGAACTGTATCCGATGGAGTCGAGTGGATGCGGGCTGATGTAACCTGCGGAATCGACCAAACTCCATTCGCTCAACACATCCCGGATGTCCTCATGCGAAGCCTTGACGCCCCATTCGAAGAAGTGCCCCGAGCCCGGCAGGGTGGTGGACCCTTTGAGCGCACCGCTCAACACCGTCGCATCCAGCCGGTTCCGCGCGTGATCGAGGAACGCACCCACTCCGCGGTTGACCAACACCGACCCCAATTCGTCCGACCCCAAGTCCCGGTCCAACTCGTCCAAGTAATACGCCCCCAAGATGTCAAACTGCTCGCTTTCCTGCGTGCGGAAGGCCGAGGCGATGAACCGCCACCGGGTGGCTTCCGTGGTCCGGTTGACTGCAAGCGCCCCGAACCCCGTGGTGTATGCGGTTTGTTCTTGCCCGTCGAAATAGATGGTCAGCCGGAGGGCTTCGTTGATGTTGCCGACATCGGTTTGGCGCGTGGCGGGAAAGAAGTTGTAGCGGTTCGCGCCGGCCATCGCGAGGAGTTCGACATCCCAAGGCCCGAATCCGTCCGGGTCGTAGGTGATGAAGGCCTGGCCGTCGAGGTACCGCGGTTGGTACTCGCCGCCCTCGTCGAGCGTGCCGAGCACGTAACTGTTGTCGCGGTAACGAAGGCCGGTGTTCAGGGTGATCCGGTGCTTCTGCCCGAGGTTGGACGACGTGACGGCGTCCTGCTGCCACTGCACACCGAGCAGGCTCGCTTGAAAACGCGTAGCCGCTTCCGTGGGTTTGCGGTAACGGATGTCGAGGACCGAGCTCAGTTTGTCCCCGTATTTGGCCTCAAATCCGCCCGCGCTGAAGGTGATGGATTCGACCATGTCGGGGTTCGGAAAAGAGAGTCCTTCTTGCTGACCTGCACGCACAAGAAAGGGCCTATACACCTCAATGTCATTGACATAGACCAAATTCTCATCGAAACTTCCCCCCCGCACATTGTACCCTGAACTCAACTCGCTCGTGAAATTCACGGGCGCTTGGAGCAGGAGGTCTTCAATGCTTCCGCGCGGCGAAGGGATGCGCACCGCCACCCGCGGGTCGATGCGGCGCACCGGCGCACTCCGGTTGCCTTCTGCGACCACTTCGGATGTGCCCAATGCGACTCCGGCGCGCAACCGGGCCCCGAGTTCGCGGCGCTCATCCGGTGCGAGTTCCACCTGGCGCGTCAAGGACTCGTACCCGACAAAGCTGAACACCACCGAAAGCGGTTGTTCGGCCGGCAATTCCAAGCTGTATGTTCCGTCCGCTGAAGTCGTACGGGCGAGCCGCGGGAATCCTTCCGGAATGATGCTGGCGCCAGGGAGGGGCGTCCCGTCCTCGGCGGTGACCCGACCGAACAGGGTGGCGGATTGCGCGGCGGCCACGAAAGACCAGGCGCTCAGGACCACGGCTAGCGCGATTTGGTACACTTTCATCGCTTCAAATCCCCGTTGCGCAAGGCCTGGAAAAACTGCGCCCAGGCCACTGGATTCAGCAGGCTGATGGTTTGCACACCGCCCAACTGCCCCGCCTGGATCGCTTGCTGCTGCAGCTGTGCACTCACGGCACCTTGGGCATCGTCGCCGATGTACACCAACCGATCAAACGCATCCAAATCGTTCAGCCGCTGATTGCCCAACGAATACGCATCGAGCGCAACATCGAGCGACAAGAAATCCGAACGGAAGCGCTCGCGCGTGGGCCACGGATAAATGAACGCTTCCTCCAACACCACCGTGTCCCGTCGCAGCGACTGCACGACCCGGTGTCGCCCTTCCTCGGTGGCCTCCGGGATGACGAAGGAGCTTCCGACGTACCCCACGCTGCTGACCTCAATGGTATCCCCTTCGAGGGCAGGCAAGGAAAAGAATCCGCGCACGTCCGTCATGGTACCGCGCTGATCCCGCGCCCGGTAAACAGTGGCAAAGGGGAGGGGAGTGAGGGAGTCGCCTGTCACCACCATCCCACTGACCTGCACCACGTCGGGCATGGACAGGCTGTCCTGCTGGGCCCACGCCCCGGGCCCCCAAGCAGCCAGGCACAGCGCAATCGCTGCGGATGACGGAATCAATCGCATGGGGCCAAGTTACTGCACGCACGCATGTTCCACCCCACCGAGGTCACAACGAGCCTTAAATCGTTCAAGCCTGTGCAGTTTTGAATTCCGAGGTGAAGTGGAAGGTGATTTCGGGGTAGTTCCCGATCTCCATGTCGAGCAAAAATTTCGATGGCGCGAGGAAGACGTCGTTGCCGTCCTTGTCTTTCACCATGTCGGTGCCTTTGATGCGCTTGAATTCGTTCAGTTTCCCTTCGTCGTCACTCACGAGCCAGCAGGCTTTGTAGTAGGGTTTGGCTTGGAATTCGCATTTGGCGCCGTATTCATGTTCCAAACGGTATTGGATGACCTCAAATTGCAGTTCCCCCACGGTCCCCACGATTTTTCGATTCCCGACCTCGCGGATGAACAGCTGGGCCACGCCTTCGTCGGTCAGCTGCTGAATGCCCTTCTCGAGTTGCTTGCTCTTCATCGGGTCCTTGTTCACCAGTTCCTTGAAAATTTCTGGCGAAAAGCTTGGGATGCCTCGGAACTGAAGGTGTTCCCCTTCCGTTAGGGTGTCGCCTATTTTGAAGTTTCCCGTGTCGTAGAGGCCCACGACATCTCCCGGCCACGCTTCGTCGATGACGCTTTTATCCTGGGCCAAAAAGGTCGCTGGGTTCGCAAACTTGAGCTTCTTATCCAACCGCGTGTGGTAGAAAAACGTGTTCCGCCGGAACGTGCCGCTGCACACCCGCAGGAAGGCGATGCGATCGCGGTGCCGCGGGTCGATGTTCGCGTGGATCTTGAAAATGAATCCCGTGAAGGCGTTCTCGGTGGGGGCGACATCCCGCACGTCCGCAGGCCGCTTGCGCGGATCCGGGGCGATGTCCACGAAGGTGTCGAGCATCTCTTGTATGCCGAAGTTGTTGACCGCACTTCCGAAAAAGACAGGCGCCATTTGGCCGGCCAAATAAGGCGCCGGATCCCACGGCTCGTAGACCCCATCGATCAGCTCCACGTCCTCCCGCAGCTGGTTGGCATGCGCTTCGGTGACCAATTCGTCCAGCTCCGGGGCGCCGAGATCGCTGATGGCCACCACGTCTTTCGCAATCCGGGTCTTGTCGGGGTTGAACAACCGAACGTTCGCGTCGTACAAGGAGTAGACGCCTTTAAACGTGTGGCCGCCGGAGATGGGCCAGGACAACGGACGCACGTGGATGTTGAGTTTGGTCTCCAGCTCATCCAACAGGTCGAACGGGTCTTGGCCCTCCAAATCCAGTTTGTTCACAAAGATGATGACCGGGGTATCGCGCATCCGGCACACCTCCATCAGCCGCTCGGTCTGGGCCTCGACCCCCTTCACGCAGTCCACCACCAAGATGACGCTGTCCACCGCGGTCAGCGTGCGGTAGGTGTCCTCGGCAAAATCCCGGTGACCCGGCGTGTCGAGGAGGTTGATGAGCATGTCGCGGTAGTGGAAGGCCATCACAGAGGTGGCTACCGAAATCCCCCGCTGCCGTTCGATTTCCATGAAATCCGACGCAGCGGTCTTGGTGATTTTGTTGTTCTTCACGGCGCCAGCGGTTTGGATGGCCCCACCGAACAACAAGAACTTCTCCGTCAGCGTGGTCTTTCCCGCGTCGGGGTGGCTGATGATGGCAAACGTCCGCCGCTTGGCGATTTCTTCTTGGATCTGTGACATGCGGCTGCGAAGATACAGCGCGCAGCGAGCCATCGCCCAGTGTGACTTGGAACACGGATAACCGCCGCTTCAGTCCGCAACTTTGCTGAAAAAATAACACCATGTTTTTCGGACCTAAAACAGATTTGACGGCGGACCAGTTCGTCGCGAAGTTGGAAGCAGAAGGGGGCGTAGTCATCGATTGCCGCACCCGAGGTGAGGCAGCAGAAGGCACGTGGCCGAACGCGAAAGTCATCGATTGGTTGGGCGGTGAGATGGAAGGCCAAATCGGCTCCCTCGACAAATCCCAGAACTACTACCTCTACTGCCGGAGCGGTGCCCGGAGCGGTGCTGCCACCCAGTTCCTGAAGTCCAATGGATTCGCCAACGCGTTCAACGTGGGAGGATTCGGTTCCATTGCACACCTCGCCTGAGATGGCCAAGGAGAGTTTCAAAGACCTGATTTCAGGGAGCACACCGGTGCTGGTGGACGTCTTCGCCGATTGGTGTGGGCCTTGCCAAGCAATGATGCCTGAAATCGATTCCCTCGCCGCCTCGCACAGCGAGCAGTTGCGGGTGTTGAAGGTGAACATCGATGCCAACCCCCAGTTGGGTCAGGCATTCGGAATCCGGGGCGTGCCCACCTTGCTGCTCTTCAAGGAAGGGGAGTTGGTGTGGCGGGCCAGCGGCTACCACACAAAAGCGCAGTTGGAGTCTGCGGTAAAGCCGTTCGAAAACAACTGAGCGCTTGAATGGTTCATGAAAAAAGGAGGCTGCGGCCTCCTTTTTTTGTTTATGCGACCCAAGTCACGTTTTGCCGGTTTCAAGCCGTGTAGTTTGGACGCGAATTAACAGCATCGCAACTTCTTTTTAATGAGCAACCACCATCAAATCCTGATTGTCGGAGGGGGAACCGCGGGCATCATGACGGCAGCACAGCTGCGCAACCGCGACGCCTCGTTGGACATTGCCATCATCGATCCTTCGAAGGACCACTACTACCAAGCCGCTTGGACCCTTGTCGGCGCGGGCACGTACAATTATGCGAACACGCGCCGGGACATGGCGTCTTTGATCCCGAGCGGAGTCAAATGGGTGCAGGACGGAGTCACCTCCTTCGATCCTGCGAACAACAGCCTGAGCACGAAGTCCTCCGGGGATTTGACGTACGATTACCTGGTCGTTTGTCCAGGGCTGCAATACGATTTGGACGGCATCGAAGGGCTCCGTGAAGCCCTCGACACGGATTTCGTTTGTTCCAATTACCTCGATCCGGAGAAGACCTGGCGCGTCATCCAAAATTTCAAAGGCGGCAACGCGGTGTTCACGCAGCCCACTACCCCGATCAAGTGCGGTGGGGCGCCTCAGAAAATCATGTACCTCGCGGACGATGCGTTCCGCAAGCAAGGCGTTCGGGACAACGCGGAGGTCATTTTCGCCACGCCGGGCAGCGTGATTTTTGGCGTGAAGGATTTTGCCAAAACCTTGACCCAAGTCATCAACCGGAAGAACATCCACCTCAAGACCTTTTACGCGCCGGTCAAGATTGACTCCAAAAAGAAGGAGGTGCATTTCCAATGGACGAAGCAAGAAACAGGGTGTGTCATCCAAAACGGTAACCCATTGGGCGAAGACCTCGCGGGGGAGACCACCGTGGTGATGCCGTATGACATGTTGCACCTCGCTCCGCCTCAGAGCGCGCCCGACTTCGTGAAGGCGAGCCCGCTGGCGCACCAAGAAGGCCCCTCGAAGGGCTGGCTGAATGTGGACAAATACACCTTGCAGCACAACGAGTTCGCTAATGTGTTCGGGCTTGGGGATGTGGCGGCTTTGCCCACGGCCAAGACCGGTGCCGCCGTGCGGAAACAGGCTCCTGTGGTGGTGGAGAACATCTTGACGATGATCAAGTCACAGGCGTTGGGTGGCAAGAAATACGAGGGTTACAGCTCTTGCCCTTTGGTGACGGGTTACGGCAAGATGGTCTTGGCCGAGTTCAAGTACGACAACGTGCGGGACAGCGATCCGTTCTTGAGCAAATTCGTGGACACCACGAAGGAGAACTGGAGCATGTGGATCTTGAAGAAGTACGGGCTGCCTTACTTGTACTGGAACAAGATGATGAAGGGCAAAATGTGAGCCCGCCGAACTGAAATGAAAAAGGAGGCCCGTTGTGGCCTCCTTTTTTTATCGGTCAAAGTTGAAACCGCAGGGTGATCGCACCTTCGTCCCCCACGAGTCCTCCCGTACCGATGACGGCGATTCCGGGTTTCCAATCGGCACTGAGGCTCACCGGGCCTCCTTTGATGCGGTATTCAATTCCGATGATGCCGTCCAGTCCGATGTCATTTGTAGCCTCACCGGCAGCATTCGTGCCGAGGGCCAAATGCGCCCCAGCACCATAATACCACCGCAACTCGTCCGATGCGAAATCGTAGTTGTGCAATTCGTACAATCCGGCAATGGCGAACGTGGAGGCCCCGCCGGTCGAATTCCGGAAGGTCAAGATGGCTTCAATGGCTTCGACATCGTCTGCGAGAAACCACTTGACGGCCAAGCCGTTTGCCAACCCACCCCGCAGTCCGATGCTCGGGGCTTCTTGGGACATGCCCTTCAAGGCGAGCAAGGCGAAAGGGAGGAGAAAGATCAGGCGCTTCATGGCGAGCAAATTTGAGGTAAAAAAACCCGAGCATCGGAGGATGCCCGGGTTTTCAACTGCGGAAGTTGCGCAATTATTTTGCCATCATCGGATTCGGCGAAACCTGCGCCTTGATGGTGAGGATGGTTTGTGCAGGATCCGTGTTGGCGTCAATGGTCACGCGCTTCGTTTGCGCATTTTTCTTGCCCTTCGAGTTGAATTTCACTTCAATGTTGCCCGTGGCGCCTGGGGCGATCGGGTCCTTCGGCCATTCAGGAACGGTGCAGCCGCAAGAGCCTTTGCACTTCGAAATGACGAGTGGCTCGCTGCCGGTGTTCGTGAACGTGAACGTGTGGGTCACTACGTCGCCTTCGTTCATGTTGCCAAAATCGTGTTCGTACTCGGCGAAGCTCATCGTCGTGGTGGGGGCGCTCGGTGCTTGGGCCTCCTGACGTGCCGGGTCCATCGGTTGCTCCGCTGCAGCCGGGGTTGCAGATTCCGCAGCGGGCGCGCTTGAAGCGGACTCACTGCCATCGCCGCATCCGTACAGGGTCATCCCTGCGATGGCAGCGAGCAAGGGTAAGCGATTCAATTTCATGGGTAAAGGATTTGAGTAAGCAAAATTAAGTTCAGAAGGTGCGGTGCGCAAGTTTGGTTCGGTCAAACGTGCCGTCCTGCAGCACTTCAACCGCGCGGGTCAGGGTTTCGTTCAATTCACTGATGATACGGTAGAACGTCGACCCTTCGTGCAAGTTGCGGCCAATCATCGCTCGCAAGCGCAATTGGATGGCGTCGCCTGAGCGCTCCCAGCCGGCTTCGTCGAACTCCACCCCGGATTTGGTCACAAAAGCGATGAACGCATCCACTTCCGTTTCGGTCAATTCGAAAGCTTCCACAAAGCTGTCCTCATCGGGAAAACGCACTTCCAACTCTTCCCGCAAGCTGTCCACATACATCAAGGCGTACCGGTTGTCGAGGCCCTTGCGGAGGATGTTTGAGAAATAGGCAGAATTGTCGCTTGTGTCGAGCGGGACAAAGATGTCGGGCAAAATGCCGCCTCCACCGTACACGGTGCGGCCTTTGATCAAGGTTTGGTACTGCAGGGAATCGGGCAAGTCCAAGCTGTCGAGCGACAGCAACTCACCGTTTTCGTATCGCTCGTACTTTTCTTGGCGGTACGCGTCCACGCCTTCTTCATAGGGTTTCTGTATGCAGCGGCCAGAAGGGGTGTAGTATTTCTGGACGGTCAACCGCACGGCTGAACCGTCGGGCAGGTTCACCGGGCGTTGCACGAGCCCTTTGCCAAAGCTCCGGCGCCCGAGGATGAGGCCGCGGTCCCAGTCTTGCACGGCCCCTGAAACGATTTCCGAAGCCGAAGCAGAACCTTGGTCGATGAGCACGCACAAGCGGCCTTCCTCGAAACCTCCCCGCCGGAAGGCGTGCGTTTCTTCCTTCGGAAAGGAACGGCCTTCCGTGTACACGATGAGCTTGTCATCTGCCAGGAACGTGTCGGCCATGTGGGTCGCCGTCCGCAGCATGCCCCCGCCGTTGCCTTGCAAGTCGAGGATGAGGTCCTTCATCCCCTCGGCTTTCAAATCCGCCAAGGCCGTCATGAATTCTTCCATGGTGGTTTTGGCAAAGCGATTCACCTTGATGTAACCGATGCCCGGGGCCACCATGAACGCGGCATCGACCGAGAAAATCGGAATCTTGTCCCGGATGATTTCGAATTCGATGAGTTCGGCCACACCGGAACGCTTGATGCCGACGGTCACTTGGGTGCCTTTCGGCCCCTTGAGCAACCGCTGCACGTCCTTGTTCGTCACCCCGACGCCCGCCACGACTTCTCCGTCCACAGTGACGATGCGGTCGCCGGCGAGGATGCCCAACTTCTCCGACGGGCCACCCGAAATGGGGGAGACCACCATGATGGTGTCCTTGAAGATGTTGAACTGTATGCCCACCCCTTCGAAGTTGCCATTCAGCGGCTCGTCCGCCGCTTGCAATTCTTCAGCGGGAATGTAGACGGAGTGCGGATCCATCTCCTCGAGCATGCTCACGATGGCCGTTTCTACGAGTTCATGGGCGTCCACGGAATCGACATAAATCTCGTCGATGTAATAGAGCAAGGTGTTGAATTTCTGGGCTTCCGCCTCGCGGGTGGAGCTTTGAGCAAGGGCCGAGCTTGAAATCAAAAGAAGGCAGGCCAAGACCGTGTGCAAGAAAGTAGCGTGCATGGGTAGGGAGCGTTTTTTTCGCAATCGAAGCCGCAATTTACCCAAATCCCCAGCGGGCATGAGGGCCTCCCTCCCCAATTTTCCCAAATCCGGTGGTGAACATCGTATCTTGGTGGCTTCGTTTGAACCTACCTGCAACATGCTGCCCATGCGTTTCCTTGTCACCTGCTTGACCTTGCTTCCTGTTTTGGCCCTTGCCCAATCCCAAGTTGAACTGCCCACCCCGGATGTGCAATCCTTCTGGAACCGTGCCTCGTGGCATGAGGAGCATACGGGTAAGACCTACATCGGGGAGGTGCTCGAGGCGGATTGGGACTTTTTCGAGGTGGCGGACCACGCGGTGGTGAACGGGGAGGAGATTTGGCGGCTGCGCGTTGGGGTGGAAGGCGCTCCGGCGTTGGCCATCTACTTCGAAGACATGCACCTTCCGGTGGGCGGTCAGTTGGTATGCCAAACCCCCTCCGGCGCATTCCCCACGGCTTACGCCGACACCCCCATCGACGCATCGGAAAACAACCCGCACGGCCGCTACGTCACCGGCGAAATCCCGGGCGACGTCGTGGAAATGACCTACACCCACCCCGTCGGCACCATCGGCACCCCCTCACTCCGCATCAACGGCGTGGGCTACTTCATCCGCTACCTGTGGCTGCCGGAAGCGTTCGACCTGATTGGCGACGGCGGCGACCGCGGCAGCGACTTTTGCCAGGTGGACGTGAACTGCCCGGAGGGCGACGATTGGAAATGCCAGCGCGATGCGGTGGCCCGCCTGCGCGTCTCGATGGGCGGCAGCATCTTCTACTGCTCGGGAGCCATGGTCAACAACACGGCCCGCGATTGCCGGCAGCTGCTGTTGTCGTCGTTCCACTGCGCCGACGATATGGCGGACACGGATTGGGCCTACCTGAAGGTGCGCTACAATTACGAATACACCGAATGCGGGGGCACCATCAGCTTGAATTCCCATGACCGCACGGGCGTCTTTTTCCTGACGGGATCGGACGACATGACGGGCTCGAACATCACGGGTTCCGACTTCTTGCTGATGGAAGTGGAGGATCCAATTTTCGAGTCCTGGACGCCTTACCTCGCGGGATGGGATGCGACCGGTGTGCCGGCGACTGAAGCCGTGGGCATCCACCACCCCTCGGGGGACCGCAAGAAGATTTCCACGAGTTTCGATCCGTTGGCGAGCAGCTCCGCGTACGCAGCAGGTGCGCATTGGCGGGTGACGTGGGATGAGACCGAGACGTCGCATGGTGTGACGGAAGGCGGGTCCTCGGGCTCTCCGATTTTTGACCAAAACCAGCGCATCGTCGGAACCCTGACCGGCGGCGCTTCTTTTTGCACCTCACCCAACTCGCCCGACTACTACGGGAAAATGAGTTACCACTGGGATGGCCCCAACCCCATCACCACGGCCGAAAAGCTCCAAGCCTTCCTCGATCCCGCGGGCACTGGGGAGGAAATCCTGGACGGCACGTACATCGGCGATGGCTCAAGCTGCGAGCCCGAGGACTTCTGCACGGCGCTGAATGTCGAAAGCACCCTGCTCACGCGTCCATCTTGGGCCATGTACCCGAATCCCGCAAGCGGTGAAGTGCAGCTGGCCTTGCCGACCACGCTCGCGTTGGTGGACGTGCGGGTTTACGATGCCCAAGGGCGCATGGTGCGGTCGTTGGCGGATGCCACGGGAGTCAGCACCTTCTCAGTAGCCGGTTTGCCATCCGGACTCTACTACGTGACCGTCCGCAGCCCTTCCGGTGCTTCCGGTACGCAGGCGCTCCGCGTGGAATGAGCAGTCAGTGGGCGAGCCAGGTGAGTTTGTGCCGCTCGACCCGCATCCGCATTTGACCGAAGAGCACGGTCACGTCATCGCCCTTTATGGCCACCACTTCTCCGCGCTCGTTGCCGTTGCGCAGCCGAACTTTGGAGCCGACTTGGATGCGCTCCACGTGGTGCTTGGGGCGGCGCTTGGGCGCGGACGTTTTTGCCGCGGCTCGTTTGGCAGCCGCTAGCGCAGCGGCATCTTCCTGCCGGGCACGTTCAACGGCGAGGTATTTCCGTACGTCTTCGAGCAGCTCCTTGTTCTTGGATTGGGCGTTCCACCGGTCGATGAATTGCTGCATGCGTTTCCCGCGGGTCAGCGCCACGTTTTGTTCGTCGGCGATCTCCTGTTGGGTTGCTGCTTTGGTTTCCAGGGCAGCTTGCTTCCGTTCGAGGGCCGTTTTGAGCTGTTGCACTTCCAACTCCTTGCGCAATTGCCGGTCGGTGAGCTTGGTGAGCTGGTTTTTCTCCCGTTCCAAAGCCGTGAGGAGGTCGTCGAGCTTGACCCGCCGGTGATCGAGTTTGGCCTTTGCGCGCTCGATGAGCGACCGGTGGATGCCATTGATTTCAGCCACTTCGAAGGTGAACGAACTGCCCGGTTGGCCCACATCCAGCTTGTAAAGCGGCTCGAGGGATTCCCGGTCAAACCGCATGGACCCGTTCAGCGCCTCATCGAGCTGCGCGGCCCGCGTCTTGATGTTCGCATAGTGCGTGGTGATGACCCCAAAACAGCCGCGTTCATAGAGTTCTTCGAAGAACACTTCGGCGAGGGCACCCCCCAATTCCGGGTCCGAGCCCGTTCCGAACTCGTCCAAGAGCAACAGGCTGGTTCGGCCACTCACCTCGAGGAATCCCCGCATCCGATTCAGCCGGTAACTGTATGTGCTGAGTTGGTTTTCAATGCTTTGGTTGTCACCAATATCGGTGAGTACCGCATCGAAGAAACCGACTTCGCTGTTCGGATGGACCGGAATCAACAGCCCGCTTTGCAGCATGACTTGCAGCAGCCCCACCGTCTTCAGGGTGATGGATTTGCCCCCAGCGTTGGGCCCGGAAATCACCAACATGCGCCCCCGATCGGACAGTTCCACGGTCTGTGGTTCGGTGTGCCGGCCGCTCGCACTGTTTTGTATGCGCAACAGCGGGTGGTACGCTTGGATCATATGGAATCCGGTCGTTTTCCGAAGCAAGGGCAGGTGGCCCCCGCATTCGCCCGCTAGCCGAACCTTTGCTTGCGTCCAGTCCAGTTCGACGATGACCCGTTGGTAGGCCCGGATGAGCGGCAGGTGATGCCGGATGCGCTGCGTCAAATCGCGTAAAATCCGCAGGATTTCCTTGCGTTCATCGTCCTTGAGCATCTCGAATTCGGCGTTCAGCGGCATGCACGCGCCGGGCTCGATGAACGTGATGCTCCCGTTGTTGGATTGGCCGAGCACCGTTCCCGAGAGCTTCCGTTTGTGCGTGCTGTTCACCGCCAAAACCCGCCGCTCGTTGATGAATCCCTCGGTGGTGTCGGCCAGCCAGCCCTTTTCTTGGCCCACCTTCACGGCGCGCATGAAGGCCCGGTTGATCGCCCGCCGAACCCGCGTCATTTCGCCTCGGATGGAAACCAGCAAATTCGATGCGTCCGCCCGGACTTCGCCCTTGGCATCGAACACCGATTCGATGGCATCGGTCAATTCCTCGGTCCATTCCACGTCCTCTACCAGCCCCTCGAGCCGCGGAAACCGACCCGCCGAAGCCTGCAGCGCTTCGAGCAGTGCGTTCAATGTCTTCGAAGCATCCAGGATGCGCAAAAATCCCGCCTCATCCAGCACAGAATCGCGGACTTTGAGCATCCGGATTTCCCGCAGCAGCTCGTCGCAAGCCACCCGGGGAAAGGGGATGCCCTCTTGCCGGATGGTGCGCAATTCGGCGGTGGTCTCCAAGGCGGGAATGATGCGCTTCCGCGTGCGCCACGGACGCAGTTTCTCCGCTCGTTCTGTGGCGGATTCTCCGTGGCAGTAGGAGGCCAGCAAGGCCTGGATGACATCGAACTCGAGGTCTTCCGCGACCTGCTCATCGAAGCCGCCCAGCCACTCCCCGTGGAAGGTATGTTGCTTCGCGTGTTTCATTCGGAGGGGGAGGCGCTGGCGGTCCATTTTGTCGCCCGTTCAAGGGCCGCGTCGAATTCGGTTGCGGCGAACCATTCGAGTTGGGGCATGCGGCGGAACCAGGTCATTTGACGTTTGGCGAACTGCCGGGTGCGGATGGTGATCCAGTCGAGGGCCTCGTCCCGCGTGCACCGGCCTTCGAAGTGGTCGAACCATTCGCGGTATCCCACGGTTTTCAAGCTGTTCAGGTCCCTTTTAGGCCAAACCCGCCGCGCCTCTTCCTCAAAGCCCTCCGCCACCATCGCCTGCACACGCCGCGCAATCCGGTCATTCAGTTCCTCCCGCGTCCGCTGCACGCCGATGACCAGCGCATCGAACGGACGTTCGCGCTCCACGTCGCGGTGGAAGGCCGAAAACGGCTGCCCCGTGGCCCGGCACACCTCCAGCGCACGCACGACCCGCTGGGGGTTCGAGCGGTCAATGCGGGCAGCCGTCACCGGATCCACCCGCTCCAATTCGGCCACGAGTTCCGCTAGCCCGCCGGCCTCCACAGCCGCATTCAGTTCCTTTCGCACGTCCAAATCCCGCGGCACCGCATCGAGGCCATCGAGCAGCGCCTGCACATACAGCCCGCTTCCTCCGACCACGATCGAGCAGGGACGCGCAGCAATCCACGCCCGGGCATCGCGCTCGAAATCCCCCGCACTGTAGAGCGCTTCGAGCGGCAAGTGACCGACGAAATGATGCGGCACAGCGGCTTGTTCTTCGGCAGTGGGTTGCGCCGTCCCAATCGGAATGCCGGCAAAGAACTGCCGGGAATCGGCGTTCAGAATTTCGCACCCAAGGGCCTGGGCGAGCCGCACGCCCCACGCAGTTTTGCCGACGGCTGTGGGGCCGACGAGGAACACCACTTTCGGGCGTGGTCCCATCAGTAAAGGTCCTGATCCAAATCGTCCAAGCTCGTATAGCCGCCCGGCTCGTCGTCATCCTCTCCGTCGGCGAGGTAGGCGTCTAGCTCGGGATCGCCCGTGCTGTCCGGTTTGCCCGGCGCTTCGAAATCACCGAGGTCGCCGAGGTCGCCGAGGTCGATTTCCCGGCTTTCGGGTGCGGGGGCCACGCCGTACTCGGCGGTGAGGCGGGGGTACTGGGCCTCCGGCTCGGGGGCTTTTTGGTCCACCAACTCCACGTAAAAGCACCACATCCGCAAGAAATCGTACACGTAAACCGCGCGGTCGTTCACCTGCGTCAGGAGCTCGCCCACCGCCACAGAATCCATGCTCTTCGCACGCTGGGGAGCGGCGGACAGGTCCATCTCTTCAAAGTCCATGGCCGCCTCTTCCTCCTCGAAGCCTTCCGGCATGGCCATCAAGGGGATTTCCTCCCCGCGGTCCCATCGAGCATTGCTGCGGTAAAACGACGCCATTTCGTCCCCGTGCCACCCGAAGGCGTCCAGGGTCGCGGCATGCAGGTGCGTCAAGGGGGCGTCCGCGGCGATTTCAATGTCGCGGAAAACGTCTTCGACCACGTCGAGGACAACACGGATAGCAAGGATGGTCTTCATTCCACGACAAAGGTAGCATCCAACTCCACCGGGTCGATGCCATAATGGGAGAGGACTTGCGTCGCCATGCCGTGCTTGACGAGGAGCATTTGCGGCGATTCGTGTTCCACCGCGAGGACCTCAGCGATGGCGTTGCTGACGTCCCGGTGGGCGATCAGGTCGAGGTGGTACGCAGCAATTCCCGGGTGATTCCACCGTTGCTCAGTGAGCTTGCGGGCCATGCTGCTGACGGGGCAACGCGTGCTGTGTTTGAACAGCATCACCGGCTGTTGGTGGGAGCGCTCGAGCGCTCGTTCAAAATCTTTCCGCGTCTCCATTTCATTCCATTCCATCGGCTCGATACTTTTGTGGGCCAAAAATACCACCTCCACCATGGATACCCGCATCATCAAAATAGCCTTGACGGCCGCCGCACTCGGTTACGCCATCTGCTCGTGGCAGTTATGGGGGTATTGGCGAGTTTGCAGAGCGTGCGTTTGATCTTCGCTTTCGCCAATTTGCGCCAACAAAAGGTAGCCGAGGCGCGCAAATGGTTGGGACGCATCAATCCGAACCACCTGTGGAAGCGCCGCCGCGCTTACTACCACTTCCTGGAGGGCAGCTTGACCATGGAACAAAACATGAACGAGGCAGCGAAGCACCTGCGGACCGCCCTGGACCTTGGGTTGAAGCAGGCCTATGACCAGGCGGCAGCGAAGCTCAACCTCGCCGTGGTGGCGAGCGCCCAGCGCAAACCCCAGCAAGCGAAGGCACTGCTGAACGAAGCCAAGCGGCTCGACGACAAGGGCATGTTGAAGAAGGACATCAAAATGGTGGAGGATGCGCTGCGCAATCCGCGCATGGTGCACCAGCGGGTGCGCCGCTGAGTTTGGATTTGTGAATCGGATGTCCTACTTTGACGGAAGATTCTCAATCCATTTGCATGCCCAGTCAACCCGCACCCGTCCGCCGTGCCGTGCACGTTTTACTCAATGATGTGGTGCTCGCGGGATTCCAGCTGAGCTTGGATTTGCCTGAATACGAGTCCGAAGCGCGGAGCATCATCCGCGAGGCGACGGCGTCCATTGAGTCCCTGTGCGAGCGGCTTGACGCCGTGGATGCGCACCAAATCGAAGGACAGCCGCTTCCCGCCGAACAGAAGCAAGAATTGCGGGCCATCTCCCAAGCCGCTCAAGACCAGAGTTTGGTGCTCCTGGGGCAATTGCAAGCGCTGCGCGCCCTCCGGGTCCCCGAGTAACGTCAGCGGGCCAGCAGGGCGGCCACAGCCGCCTCGAGCCGGTCGTTTGCCAAGTAGGCCCGCTCCAGGTCCCCGGCGAAGGGCACGGGCGTGTCCAAGCTGCCGAGCCGCCCCACCGGTGCGTCGAGCGATTCCCAGCACCGGTCTTGGATGACGGACGCGATTTCACCGCCGATGCCTCCGGTCAAGCTGTCCTCGTGCAGCACGAGCGCCCGGCTCGTCCGGCACACGCTTTCCACCACGGCCGCTTCGTCCCACGGGCTCAAGGTCCGCAAGTCGATGATTTCGAGGTCCCATTCCGGGTGGGCTTCCGCCAAATCCATGGCCCAATGCACACCCAGTCCGTACGTCACGATGGTGGCCTGGCTGCCGGAACGGACGGTTCGGGCTTCGCCGAACGGCAACATGTATTCAGCCTCTGGAACGGGGCCGGTGAGTGACCGGTAGAGGAACTTGTGTTCGAAGAACAGGACGGGGTTGGGGTCGTGGAACGCCATGGCCATCAAGCCCTTCGCGTCGGCGGGCGTGGACGGGTAGGCGATTTTCAGACCGGGCACATGGAAGAACCACGCCTCGGTGCTTTGGCTGTGGTACGGCCCGGCTCCGACGCCGGCGCCGGTGGGCATCCGAACGACTACGTCGGCTTGGGCGCCCCAGCGCCAGTGCAGCTTGGCGAGGTTGTTCACGATTTGGTTGAAGCCGCACGTGACGAAGTCGCTGAACTGCATCTCCATCATGGACTTGCGTCCGGAAATGGAGAGGCCGAGGGCGGCCCCGACGATGGCGCTCTCGCAGAGCGGCGTGTTGCGGACCCGGTCTTTGCCAAACCGGTCCACGAAGCCGTCGGTGACCTTGAAGACGCCGCCGTATTCGGCAATGTCTTGTCCCATGAGCACGAGGTCCTTGTGGCGTTCCATGGCCCCGCCGAGTCCCTCCGAAATGGCGTCGATGAGCCGGATTTCGCGGTCGGTCGCTGGCAGCTCATCGAGGTGGGGAAGGGCCGAGGGGGGCACAGGGGCAAAGCGGTCGGCGAGTTCGGTTTCGGGGTGGGCCTGGATGGCGGGTTCGTTCGCCGCGAATTGGAGGCCGGCCGCGATGGTGGCTTTGTGGGCTGCCCGCGTGCTGTCGATGAACGCATCGTCGAAAATGCCTTCGGCGCGCCCCCAGGCTTCCATCCGCTCGACAGGGTCGATTTGGCCCCAGTGGTCGATGAGCCCTTCCGGGTAGTACTTTGTGCCGCTGGCTTCTTCGTGGCCGCGCATCCGGAAGGTTTTGAATTCGAGGAGGATGGGGCGGGGGCGTTGGCGGATTTGGTCCGCAGCATCGCGCACGGCATGGTAAACGGCCAGCAAATCGTTGCCATCCACCTGGATCGCATCCTCCGCTGGAATGCCGTACCCCGCCGCCTTGTCCGTGAAATGGGCAAAGCGGAACTGCTCGTTCGAAGGTGTGGACAAGCCCCACGCGTTGTTTTCGATGCCGATGATGACGGGCAATTGCCAAACCGCCGCCACATTCACGGCTTCGTGGAAGTCGCCTTCGCTCGCGCCACCATCCCCGGTAAAGACCAACGTGGCCTTGGCATCCCCGGCGAGTTTGTTGGCCAACGCGATGCCGTCGGCGATGCCAAGTTGCGGCCCGAGGTGCGAAATCATGCCGACGATGCGGTGGGGCAGGGAACCGAAGTGGAAGGAGCGGTCGCGGCCGTTGGTGAAGCCGGCAGATTTGCCTTGGAATTGGGCGAAGAGTTGGCCGAGGTCGATGCCGCGCGTGGTGAAGACGCCGAGGTTGCGGTGCATCGGCAGGATGAACTCATCTCTTTGCAATGCGGCCGTCGCGCCGACTGAAATGGCTTCTTGTCCCATGCCGCTGAACCATTTCGAGATCTTGCCTTGCCGCAATTGGCTCATCATTTTCTCCTCGATCATGCGCGGGAGCAGCAGTTGCGCAAACAGGCTGCGGATTTCGTCGTCACGGAGTTCGCGGCGGTCGAAGCGCAGCGGGTTGTGGGGAAAGGCGTCTTGCATCAAGGCCCAAAAATAACCCGCGGAGGCCCCACTTGGTGCCGGCTGGTGAAGCCGCGCAGTATCTTCGCGCCGTGAATCCTCCACAACCCACTATTCAAGTGCGCGTGCCCGCGCGCGAGGCGGCTAATCCCGAGGCCTTGGAACGGGCTGTTCGCCGTGCGTGGTCGGGCGGAGAACTGGGGGAGTGGCGGGTGGAGCGCAAGTCGCTCGATGCGCGCAGGCGTCCGGTGATGGCGGTGCTGACCGTGCGGGTGGCCCCGAAGGGCATGGCCTTGCCCCCTGCCGAAGTGCCGACGAGGGACGAGGTGCCCGCCTTGCCGGAGGATGCGCCGCGGGTGGCCGTGGTGGGCATGGGGCCCGCCGGGCTGTATGCGGCGCTGGATTTGGTGCGGGCGGGCGTGCGGCCGGTCATCCTGGAGCGGGGAGGGCCGGTGCGTGAACGCCGACGGGATTTGGTCCAAATCACGCGCGCCCACCGCGTGGACCCCGACTCCAACTACTGCTTCGGTGAAGGCGGCGCGGGAACCTATTCCGACGGCAAACTGTACACCCGAAGCCAAAAGCGCGGGAACATCCGCGGCGCGCTCGAAACGCTTGTGCAACATGGCGCTGACCCCGAAATCCTGGTCGAGGCGCACCCGCACATCGGGACGAATAAATTGCCGGGCATCATCGAACGGATGCGCGAAACGCTGCTGGCGGCAGGGTGCGAAGTGCATTTCCGGACCCGATTCGAAGACTGGGAGGCGGATGGCAAAGGCCGCATTGTGGCCGTCATTGCCCGAGCGACTGACTCCGGCGATGCCATTCGCCTGCCCGCTGAAGCTGTCATCCTGGCCACCGGCCACAGCGCCCGGGACATCTTCCGATTGATGCACCGAAAGGGGCTGGCATTGGAAGCGAAACCCTTCGCTCTTGGCGTGCGCGTGGAGCACCCGCAATCCTACATTGACGCCGTCCAATACCACGGCGAACAGGGGGACTGGTTGCCGCCAGCTGCGTATAAATTGGTGTGCCAGGTCGGCGACCACGGCGTCCACTCGTTCTGCATGTGTCCCGGTGGGATCATCGCCCCGTGCGCCACGGCTCCCGAGGAGGTGGTCACGAACGGTTGGTCGCCTTCGAAGCGAAACAACCCGTTTGCAAATTCGGGCATGGTGGTCACCGTGCGGGAGGCGGATTGGCAGGCGGCTGGCTTCAGCGGTCCCCTGGGCGCGATGGCGTTTCAGGCGCAGGTGGAACATGCGGCTTGGCTTGCAGCAGGCCAAACCCAGCGTGCCCCCGCCCAACGCCTCGTCGATTTCGTAGCACAGCGCCCGAGCCGCGACTTGCCGCCCTGCAGCTACCTCCCGGGCGTCGTCCCGGCGGACTTGCACAGCATCCTTCCCCGCTTCGTGGCCCGCGCCCTGCAGCAAGGGTTCCAACAATTCGGCCGGAGCATGAAGGGCTTCCTGCACCCCGAGGCCATCCTCGTCGCCCCGGAATCGCGCACAAGCAGCCCCGTGCGCATTCCCCGCGATCCGTTGACTTTAGAGCACCCTGAACAACCCGGGCTGTATCCGTGTGGGGAAGGGGCGGGGTATGCCGGGGGCATCTTATCAGCGGCCTTGGATGGCCAGCGGGTGGCAGCGGCCGTCATTGCCTCCCTCGAGTTGAAGTAAAAAAAATCGGGCCGGCTCGCCAGCCGACCCGATACATCCTGTTACGCACCGGGTAAAACCGGACAGGATTCCCCGGGGGGAGATCGTTACGTAAACATGGCGGGTTCCATCGGTGTGCGTCCGTCCGCCATGTCGCCCTTCTGCTTCAAACCGCTTTCGGTTCAGCTGCGTCAGGAAAATGCTTCACCCAATTGCTTGGATGACGTGAAGATACGAAATCCTTTTCTTTCAAGGCAAAAATATCGAGAAAAAAATCACCTGAATCGACGAATATTTTTGTTTCGAAGGTTGAAGAAGGAATTTGGTCTTGCTCCATTGAAGAGCAGGTATTGCGTTTAAATTATGGATTTTCAGTTGATTGAGCCTTTTGCATGGGCTGCTGACCGCGTTGGACAGGCAGGTGGGGTCGCACCCCGGTCTCGGGTTCGGCTATGATTTGGCGGTAGTCGACCGTGAAGGGGGAGGGCGATGCTGCAGCCGAGCGGTTCGCATCGACCTCAATGCCCCACACATCGACGACTCCCTTGCTCCCCGGCTGGGCATCGCGGTAGTCGGGAACACCGTCTCCGTCTTCATCGGTCGGACATCCTTTTCCATCAACGGGTGCGCCGGCAGGCGTGTTGAAACAGATGTCCCTCCCATCGCGCACGCCATCACCATCGGAGTCCATGCGATTGGACAAGTAGGCTTGTGGAATGCGTTCGTCCTGCAACAGGCGACTTCCTGGCCGCCAACCCACGCCCACAGTGAAGGCGGTGAGCGATGCAGGCGAAGCGCCGATCCATGCATTCAAGGCCGGGTCCACACCGAGGTACCACGCGTTGGCCGCTTCGAAGGTCCATTGGTCGCTGAGTTGCCAATCGACTCCGAGCCGCAAGGGTACGCCCCACGCGTGGCGGGTGCCAATTTCGGTGTCCGGTTGAAAGTCGGGCACTACGTTTTGGGCGTACAACTGAGCGTACGGAGCGTCTTCTGCCATATCGTACAGGGCGCCATCGGACCAAAGGTGGTAAGGCTGTCCCGCTGCATCGAGCAGGTCTGCTGTGACTGTTTGCTGGAACGCGCAGGCCCCGAGGCCCACATAGGGGTTGATGCGCCACTGGCGGCTCCAATTGGGGTGCCAGAGTAAACCGACTTGTCCGCCTGCCAGGTGTTCAACATACCGGTTGATGGTGCTGTTGGTTAGCCCGAATCCGCCCGAATGGACTGCCGTCTCCGCGCGCACGTGCGGGGTCAGGTTCACGCGTGCTGACGCCGTGGACAGGAACGTGCCAGCGGAGCTAGGGCCCTGCGATGCGCCGGTGTAGCCCGTCGCGCCGGTGGAGAGCGTCAGCTGCCAGTCCGGGGTTTGGCCCCACAACGTGGCGGCGGACAGCCAACAAAGGAGACTGATGAAATAGCGCATGCCCTGCATACGGAAAAGCCGCTGCGGGGGTTACATCAATAAGTACCCGCGGAATTTCTTATTTTTACCCTTTGATGCACATTGAATCCATGGCCCGAAGTTCGTTTATCCTGCGTTGGTGTGTGGCCGTTGCTTTTTTGGCGACGGCCTTTGGTGCTTGGTCGCAGGACGATCTGTTGCTCGTCAGTGGGACCTTGACCGACGATGGCAACCGCAAAAAAATGCCGGGAGTGGAGGTGGTGGTGTATCAGGACGGCGTAGAATACGATCGCATGACGACCGATGCGCGCGCGAGTTATGCGTTTGAATTGCCGCTTCGCCACGATTACGTATTCAGTTACGAGTTTGAGGGTTACGGCAACAAGCGGATTCAGGTGGATGCATCGGGAGTGCCTGCGGAGGATTTGAAAGGGGGCTTCAATTTGGACCTGGACATGTCGATGTTCGCCTTGGTCGAGGGGTTTGACACCAGCATTTTGGAAGATCCCTTTGGCAAGGCGGCCTTTGATGCCCAGCGGAATACGCTTTCGTTCGATTTTGCTTACACCGATCGGATGAAGACGCGGGTGGAGAATGAGTTTGACCGCGTGGAACGGATGGCTGAGTTGTTGGCCCAAATGAAGGAGGACTTCGCCGAATTGATGGAGGAAGGCCAACAAGCCCTCGACAAGGAGAAATGGCAAAACGCCTTGGCGGCCTTCACCAGCGCGCTGGAGCTCTTCCCGGAAGACGTCGCAGCACAGGCGAAGCAGGCGGAAGCACAAGCTGCAGTGGATGCGGCGGCGGCGGCGGAGCGATTGGAGGAAGACTTCCAAGCGGCGTTGAAGGAGGCCGAGTCCTTTTTGAGCAGCGATAAACTGGACCGTGCACGCGAGGCATTTGAGTCGGCGGCAGCGTTGAAGCCGGCCGCCCCGGAGCCCGCGGCGGGTTTGGCGCGCGTGGCGGAGCGGGAAGCGGCACTGGGCGTTGAAGCGGCATACGATGGCAAAGTCGCCAGCGCCGACAAGGCGTTCAAAGAAGAGCGTTACGCGGATGCCAAAGCGCTGTACGAAGAAGCGAGTGCGTTGCAACCGGGAGAAAAGTACCCGAAGGACCAAGCCGCGGCATGTCAAGCGCAACTCGATGCGCAAGCAGACGCGGCGGCGGCGTTGGCGGCCAGAGCAGCGGAATACGAGGCGCTGATCGATGCTGCTGACAAGCTGTACAAGGGCGGAGATTGGTCCGGCGCCTTGTCACAATATGAGGCAGCAACCGCCTTGCTCCCTGCAGAATCCTACCCCAAGGACCGGGCGGCCAAATGCCGAGAAAACCTCGACGATGCGGCAGCCGAGGCCGATGCTGCGGCCCGTGAAGCGGCAGAGGCGGCGGCCGCAGCGGAAGTGGACGCGGCGTACAACGCCGCCATTGCCCAAGGCGACCTCGCCTTTGATGCGGGCAATTGGGACAACGCGCGCACAGCGTACGAATCCGCTCTTGATGTCAAGCCCGGTGAGCGTTACCCTTTGGGCCGGTTGGACAAGATTGATCGCGAGATAGAGAAGGAGGCAGCGGCCCTTGCGGATGCAGCGGCGGAAGCCGATCGCGCCGCGGAGGAGGCTGCTCGTGCGGCCGAACGGGAAGCGGAGGCTGCGGCGCGCGAGGCCGCAAAGGAAGCAGAAGCGGCTGCCCGGGCAGCGGAGAAAGCCGCTGCCGCTGCTGCGGCAGAGGCGGAACGGGAGGCGCGTGCGCGTGCGGCGGCTGAGGCCGAAGCTTCAGCGGAAGCCGAACGACGGGCCCGAGCAGAAGCCGCGGCCGCGGCTGAGGCCGCGGCGCGCGCGGAGCAGGAAGCCCTCGAGGCTGCCGCAGCAGCAGCGGCGGCGGCTGCCCAAGCAGAACGCGCAGAACGGGCAGCGGCAGAAGCAGCCGCAGCGGCGGAGGCGGAGGCACGGAAGCGCGCAGCCGAAGAGGAAGCGCGCCGCCGGGCGCAAGAGGTTGCTGCTGCGTTGGAAGTGGAGGACGATGACGAAGCCGAGGCTTATTACCGCGCTGCATTGGAGTCGGAGCGGCGGGCCAAGGCCATGGAGGTGGAGGCCGAGAAAGAACGCGCGGAGGAGCTGCAGCTTAGCGCCCAAGCGAGGTCGCGGCGCCAGCGTGAAGACGCCAAGGGTGAGGCGGATGCATTGGCCGCTGAGACAGCGGAACTGTTGGAGGAGCGGGCGGGCCGACGGGAAGGGGAGGTGGCGGATTTGGCATCGGACAAGGAACGGATTGCGCGTCAGCAGCGCGAGATGAGCGAACGGGGAACTGAGATGTCGCGGGTTGCGGTCCCGGACATTGCCGATCAGGAGGCGGGAATGCGGGATTTGGCCACCGATCGCCGCTACGATTACCGCGACGAAATGCCCAGCATTGCTTCGGAGCATGCACATCAGCAATCGAGCCAAGCGGATTGGAGCGATGCCGCAGCGGAAAACCGTTCCACCGCCTACACGTCCACCCAATACGTGGCCGAACAATATGCCGCCCTCGGTGAGGGGGAGCTGGAACGGATCCGAGCAACCCAGGCTGAAATCAACGCTTCGGCGGCCGGATTCAAGGAGGAGGTACAAACCCGTGAGCTGCAAGCTGAAAACAGGCGTTACGATGCGCGCCAGGAAATATTGGCCCTCGATCAAGGCGAACCGACCCGAGCTGAAGAGTACACCCTCGCTCCCGAAGATGTTGACGTTGCGCCCGGAATCCAGGAGCAATCCTACGACATCCCGAACGGGTTGGTCATAGAGCGCACGGTCCGGGTGGGCAACCACGTTCGGCGCTTCCGCAAGGTGGTGACGAAGACCGGGGTATATTACTTCGAAGGGGAAGACAGCATCACAGAATCTGCATGGCGCCGGGAGACGACGGTGATTTTGGATTGAGTGGCGGGACGCGGCAGACGTTCACCCTTCAAGCCATCGCCTTGACGTTGGCGTTGCACGCTGTGGTCTTGCTGGTGCTTTGGTTGCCCTCGGTGGGTGGCGGGGCGCCCACTGTGCGGTATGCGGAAGTGGGATTGGTGGAGCAGTTGGAGCCGGTGGAGACGACGACCTTGGAGGAGCAGTTGCGGGCGGCATTGGAGGGGCAGGTGGCGAATTTGCGGAGCGATGCGCGTTCGGACTTTTCCGAGGAGCGGCGTTCGACGGCTTCGGACCAAATGGCAGCCGAGGTAGAAGCGGAGTTGCGGGCGTTTGAGGCCGCGGAGATGGAGCGACTGGCGGCAGAGGCCAAGGACTTTGGATTGCAGGAGGTGCCCGAGGTGGACGACCGCGAAGTGGAGACACTCGCGGGCTGGAATGCCCAATATGAAGGCGATGTGACGGTGAAGTTCGACCTGCCCGGAAGGCGCGCGAAGCACCTTGATGTGCCGGGCTACTTGTGCAAGGGCGGGGCGACCGTGGTGGTGCGCATTTCCGTCGATCGGCAGGGCATCGTGAAATCAGCGGCAGTGGAGCCGGCGGGAGGGGGGGGGCCGGGAGCGTGCTTTCTGGAGGCGGCGTTGCAAAGTGCTCGGAAGAGTTCGTTTTTCATCGATCCGGCTGTGGAGGGGGTGACCGAGGGCACGCTCACGTACATTTTTGTGCCGCAGTGAGGGCGTGTGGGGTGGCGGATTCCGGGGCCGACCTTCGTAAATTGCGCGTATCATGGACACACCCCGCTACACCCCCGAACAGCCGCTTTACATTGGAGTCATCCGCGAAGGGAAGGTGCCGCCGGATGCGCGGGTGCCGTTGACGCCGGACCATTGTGTGGAATTGGAGCGGCGGTTTCCGCAAGTGCGGGTCTTGGTGCAGCCGAGTGCTGTTCGGCGGATCACGGATGAGGAGTACCGGGCGAAGGGGGTGATGGTGGAGGAGGATTTGGCCCGATGCCAAATCTTGCTCGGGGTCAAAGAGGTCAACAAGCCCGATTTGTTGCCCGACAAGACCTACCTGTTTTTCAGTCACACGTACAAGCTGCAGCCGTACAATGCGGGGCTGCTGGCGGAGGTGCTGCGGAAGCGGGTCCGGCTGATTGATTACGAAATGCTGAAGCGCCCCAGCGGCAAGCGCATCATCGGTTTCGGCCGGTGGGCGGGGCTGGTGGGGGCGTACAACGGGTTCCGCGCCCACGGCGTGAAGACGGGGCGGTACACGCTCAAGCCGGCGCATGCGTGCCGGGATTTGCAGGAAATGCTGTCGGAATTGTCGGCAGGGCTGGACTTGCCTTCGCATTTCAAGGTGGTGCTGACGGGCAGCGGGCGGGTTGGCGAGGGTGCGAAGGAGGTGCTCGACGCCATCAAGATGCGGCACGTCCACCCGGACGATTTCTTGCGGATGGACTTTCCCGAGCCCGTTTACACCCGGCTCGAGGTGGAGGATTACAACGCCCACAACGAGGGGCGGCCGTTTTCCATGGCGGAGTTCAAGGACGATCCGACGAGTTTCCACAGCACCTTCCCGCGGTTTGCCCACGCGGCGGATGTGTACATCGCGGGGCACTTTTGGGCCGAGGGGTCGCCGTTTTTGTTCACCCGGGCCGACATGCGCGACCCGGCTTGGAAGGTGCAGACCGTGGCGGACATCAGCTGCGACATCGACGGGCCGGTGGCGTGCACCCTCCGCCCATCGACCATTGCCGAGCCGTTTTACGGCTACAATCCCACGACCGAATCGGAAGCCGACCTGAAATCCTCGACGAGCATCGCCGTCATGGCGGTGGACAACTTGCCGTGCGAGCTGCCGCGCGACGCCTCAGAGGGCTTCGGGGATGAGTTGCTCGAGCACGTGCTTCCGCTGCTCATTGAAGGCGACCGAGATGGCATTTTGGCGGGGGCGACGGAGACGACCTTGGCGGGCGAGCTCCATGCGCCTTACCGCTATTTGGCGGATTATGCGGCAAAAGGTGCAGGCGAGTTGCCCGATGCTTAAACTGCCCGCCTTCTAGGCCAAATCCCTGCACAATCCGTATCTTCGCACGCTGTTCTTTGATTTATGGGGCCGATTTTGGATTTGACAGCGAGATGATCATTCTCGTAAGCATGCCGAGCACTTGTAAGCACAGCTCGTTAATCTTGAACTTTCAAGTCAGAAATGACAACACTTCCTACGCGCTCGCGGCCTAATCGACTCAGTCGATTCGCCTAATCCCGTTACCAGGTAACGCGACGAGCTGCTCCAGGTTTGGCGTACGGACCCTTTCGCCAAATCAATGGGGTATCGGATAAATGGGACTAGCAAAGGACGGGTTCGACGTCCGGAGCGAAGCTTACTGAACTAAGCCGTTGGTGGGGTGTCCTTGCTCAGCCACCGGTCGACAACGAATTGAGGAATAAGCATGTAGAAAGCGCGGGTGTTCCTCGTTTGGACGGGGGTTCGACTCCCCCCGGCTCCACAAGTAAAGTGGACTTTTACATCCTGGACGAATTTGTAAACCCTACTTGACCACATCGGGGTTAAGGGTGGTCGGCTTCTGTCTGCTGGCTCCGCGAAACTCATCAAATGGTGGATTTGAGTTTGTATGCCACAAAGCTCTCGCCTCGTTTTCAGGGAAATAGATACAAATCAGGGCAATGCCAACCCATTTCGCAGGATTCAGCCCTTCGCCACCGAATGGCGGCGCATGTCTTCGTTCTCCCAGATTTCTTGACGCATCGGCTGGAGTGCCACTTCCACCATGACTTTGGCCAAGACGTCGGAGGGGATGGAGAATTTGGTGTGCCTCCGAATCAGCGGATAGATCCACCGGGAAATGACGTACCCCAGGTTGGGCTCCTTTCTGGGGACCACGGGGTAGATGTAACCCGGCCGAAACGTGGCAAACCCACCGAGTCCCAATGCGGCAAGCTGGTTTTCAGCAGCGCCCTTGTCCCGCGCGAATTGCACGCGGCTTTTTTCGCTGCGATCGGCGCCTTGTCCACTCAACAGGGCATAGCGCGCATCAGGCGATTGCCTCTGAAGAGCCCGCGCCATGGTCAACGGGAGGTCCACGTTGATGCGCCGGAAGGCGGTACTGTCGAGGGCTCCCGTGTACGCACCCACGCAGAACAGGCAGGCTGTGACACCTTGGAAGCAGGCCTCGTCGTCCAGCTTCACGAGGTCAGCGGCCACCCATTGCCGAAGTTTGGGATGTTCTTGGGCCAGCTTGCGGCGACCGAGCGTCCGAACCTCCTTGACTTGAGGATGCGCCAAGGCATGCTCCAAGGCATGGCCGCCCACCATCCCGGTGGCGCCCAAAATCAGGACCGTGTCGCCGTGGCTCACGACAGCCCCACGAGTTCGCGACTCTTCGCCACCAGTGCCTTCGCGGCCTTCAAATCCCGCGCGTGTGGGTTGGGGGATTCCATGGGCCAGCCTCCTTTGCGACATTCCTTGTCTTGGTACAGAAAGCTGTACTGGCTGAAGTAGGCACCTGAGTGGTTTCGCGCATCCTCGGACAGCAGGACGTGCATGGAGGTTTGGGCTGATTCCCAACTGCTGTCAGACACGAAGGGGAGGATGGGCTTCATGAGGAACATGGCTGCGCGCATCCAGGCCGGACCACCTTTTCCAAAATTGGATCGTGCCCATCCAGGGTGAATGGAGGCGGTGGTGACATTCGAGCCCTGCAGTCGGTCGGCCAACTCAAGCGCGTACAGCGTGGTGGCCACTTTGGCCTCGCCGTAGGCGCCAAAGTTGCTGTAGTCGCGACGCTCGAAGTTCAAATCGTCCAAATGGACTTGGTAGCGGTTCTTGGGGCTGCC
Organism: Flavobacteriales bacterium; assembly: GCA_023264155.1. Taxonomy (GTDB): domain Bacteria; phylum Bacteroidota; class Bacteroidia; order Flavobacteriales_D; family Sanyastnellaceae; genus JALQTD01. The sequence goes on from JALQTD010000002.1 coordinate 29,259, forward strand.
CGCATGGACGACAGAAGAGAGGATGCCGTAGCGGCCGTCAGGTGATTTTTTCAAGGCATCAAGCAACAATTCCGTAAGCAAGAAATGCCCGAAGTAGCTGATTCCGATGGTCAATTCAAACCCGTCTTTGGTGAAGGCGGGCTTGCTGTCCATGTTCACCATGCCGGCATTGCACATCAAGCCGTCGATGACCTCGTACTTGGCGTGGAAGGCCTCGGCGAATGCGCGCACGGAATCCAAATCGGCGAGGTCGCAGCGGAGAATGTCCACGGTGCCTGCCAACCCTACAAATTCCTTGGCGACTTCTGCGGCAGCGTCGGGACGACGGCATGCCATGATGACGTGTCCGCCTTGCTTGACCAGTTGCCGGGTCGTTTCCAGTCCCACGCCAGAGTTGGCGCCGGTCACGACGTAGGCTTTGCCAGACAGATCTTTCTCGAGGAGTGCCTTGTCGCACCAAATCAAATTCTTGTTTGCCATATCAATTGAGGTTAGAACGGAAAGTTTTGGGCGTCATGCCGGTGTGTTTCTTGAATAATCGTGTAAAGCTCTGGGGCTGCTCAAAGCCTAGCCCAAATGCAATCTCCCCAATGCTCTCCTCGGAGCTCGCCAAGGCGTGTTTGGCCCTATCCACCAAGGTTTGATGGATGTGTCCCTGTGCACTAAGACCTGTCTCCTTGCGGAGCAAATCACTTAAGTAGTTGGGAGACATGCACAGCTCTTGGGCGATCCAGTCCACGCGAGGAAGTCCCTCCAAAAGCGCGCGGCCAGAAGCGAGGTACGCGCCCAAAGCCGTGTTGAATCGGTCTAGGGTCCCTGAATGCATGGCGGACCGCTGGAAGAACTGGCGGTCGTAAAAACGCATGCATTGGTTGAGCAAGAGCTCCAAGTTGTTCAAAATGAGCTTGTGGCTGTGGGCATCGAGTTTTTGGGAATACTCGGCTTCGATGTGCTTACCGATGTCCAGGGCTTGGGCTTGCTCTATGGTCGAAAGGTGCAAGGCTTCCGTGACGTCGTAGCCGAAGTAGGTGTATTCGTCCATTCGCCTTCCCAAATCCGTCCCCGCCAACAAGTCAGGGTGGAAGAGGAGCATCCAAGAAGCGGAGTCTTTTGCATGTCGCTTTCCTTCAAACCTCAATTCTTGTCCTGGCGCTGTGAAGATGAGTGTGCCATTTTCATAGTCGTATTGGCTGCGTCCATAGCCGATGGAGCCTTCTACACCCTCCTTGTACATGACCGTGTAGAGGGACAATTTCATCGCGATGTCCATGGCGTGGTCCATCGACACCTGCGGCAACTCCCTAAGCACGTACATGCCAATCAGGGGGTGCGCCGGTTCCGACAGTCCTGTCAGGGCATGCAATTCGCTGAGTGTGGAGATGTTGACCACGGGGTTCATGATGCAAATCTACCTGCACTCCATGCTGATGCACTTCACCAAATCCCCGAATCACTTCACCAAATCGGGGTTGAGGGTGTTCGGCTTCTGTCCTGCTGGCTCCACCATGAAGTGGGTTTTCACCTGCGCGGAGACGTGTTTTCCCACTTGATCAAATCCCCGCATTTCTAGGTGCTGGCTTCAGCGCGCTGAGTGCTGTTGGATGGTCACTAGGCTAAGGATTCCAGTGGGTTACAGGGGAGTTCCTGGATTTTTTCGAACTTAGATGAATGATTCATGCCTTGCAATCCGACCAAATTGAGCGCGCCCGTGAGATTTTGGTTGGGGCGCTGAAAGATTCGTTGGGGGTTCATTGGGTGCTTCGCAACAAGAGCGAGGAGGGAAAAGTGATGGCGTTGGAGGTGCTGTTTTTTGAAGGGGCCGACAGGGAAGGGGTCTACCTCTCTGATGATGGAAATGGAGCGGTGGTGTTTTATGACATCAATGACCCGAGGTGGAGTTGGTCCAATGCACGCCGGAAGGCTCAGTTGGTAATGCGTTACACAGGGCTTCGAAGCGTTTGGCGATTGTTGAAATACAGGAAGATGATCTCGTCCACGAGGCCTCAAGAAGCCCTGGTTGGATTCCTGGTTGGCACCGATCGCCTTGCGCGTGGATCCAAGGCCATCTTCGACATCCATGAGGGCATGCAGCAGTTGGCCAAATCGCGCAACCTGCCCATTTGCCTCGAAACCACACAGCCCCGGGTCCGGCGCCTTTACCAATATGCAGGCTATGAGGAATATGCTGTGAAAAGGCACCCTTATGTTGAACTGAACATCTACTTCTTCATCAAGCATCCCGAAGATGGCTGAATCCTTCACCCGCATCACATTTCCGCCTGAAAAGGACAACTTCTACGCCGAATTGCGGGAAGAAGTTTCCCGGTATTTCAAAGAATCAGGCTTCACTCCTTATGGCAACCGGGCAATGCACATCAAAGCAGCGGCCATGTTGCTGGTCTACTTCGGCTTGTATGCCAGCATGTTGCTCACGGCCTCGGCATTTCATGAACTGCTCGTTTGGTATGCGCTGATTGGAGTGTGGGGGGTGTTCTTGGGTTTGAACGTGGGGCACGACGCCGCTCATTTTGCCCTGTTCAAATCACGTCGATGGAACAAAGTATGCTTGCTTGTCTTCGATTTGCTTGGAACCAACTCATTCAATTGGAAGAACCGTCACGTTGGGGCCCACCACCTGTTTCCAAACATCATGGATTACGATTCCGACATACAACAGTCCGAGGTGGTGAAGATTTTCCCCAAGGACAAGCACCGGGTCATGCACAAAGTTCAGTGGGCCTACATGCCTTTCGTGTACATGATTTACATCTTTCGCTGGGTCGTATACCGGGACTTCAAGGACATTTTTACACGGAGAATCGGAGGGTTCGACAACAGCAATTATCCCGCCAAGGAAATTGTAAAAATGGTCCTCTTCAAATTCGGCTACTTTGGCTACATCGTGGTGGTGCCCAAAATGATCCTGGGCTTTTCATGGGGCCAGGTATTCGGGGCGTTCTTCCTCCTTACGGTCTTCGCAAGCCTGACCATTACCATGGTCCTGCTCTCCACGCACGTTGGTGAGCATGCCAATTTTCCCGAGCCCAATGCCGATGGGGTGATGCCTCACGCTTGGTCACGCCATCACATGATGACCGCCGGCGATTTTGCAACGGACAGCATGCTTGTGACCCATTTGTTTGGAGGGTTCAATCATCACGTCATCCATCACCTATTCCAACATATTTGCCACATCCATTACCCAGAACTGACAAAAATCCTGATCCGTGTTGCCTCATTGCATGGGGTGGAATACCGTTCAGAGAAACACATGTTCTCTGCCATGTATTCCCATTTCAAGCTGTTGTACAACAACGGAAACAATGCAAATCCAGTACCGTTCGAGTCATGAGGCATGTTCCATCAGATTTGCTGCTGAAGACGGTTCCTTTTGCCAAGGAGCACGTCGCAACGAGCTGGCGGCACACCCTCGTAGCCTGGTTGTTGCTTATGGCGAGCATCACGGGCGTGGTGATGTTGCCGGCTTGGTGGATGAAGGTCATGTGCAGCGCAGGTGTAGCTGTATTGATGTCCCGCACATTCGTGATTTACCACGACTACGTGCACGGCGCCATCCTCAAGTCGAGCCGTTTGGCCAAGGTGTTGTTCGCGGTGTATGGCGTGTTTTGTTTGGCACCAATGACGGTCTGGAAACGAACCCACGATTACCACCACCGCTACAATGGGAGGCTTTCCAAACCCAGCATTGGGACCTACCCAGTGTTCACAAAAAAGAGGTTTGAACGCGCATCCATGTCGGAGCGGAAGAGCTACCTGTTCGCTCGGCACCCCATCGTCATAGCAATGGGATATTGGTTCACTTTTCTACATGGGATGTGCATTCAACCAGGTCTTGCGAGTCCCATGAAGCACTGGGATTCCTGCCTAGCAGTGGGGGGTCATGCGATGTACCTCGCGGGCATGTACATGGTCGCAGGGTGGGAGGTGACGATGCTTGCCATCGTGCTGCCCAACACGGCGGCTTTTGGGTTTGGAGCCTACCTGTTTTATGTACAGCACAACTTTCCTTCAGCCGTTTACGCCTGCGATGGAGAGTGGGCATACGAATCATCGGCGCTTCAATCCTCGAGCTTCTTGGACTTGAGTCCCTTTATGCACTGGGTTACGGCAAACATTGGCTACCACCACATCCATCACCTCAATGCACGCATTCCCTTTTACAGGTTACCGGAGGCCCAAGCAGCGATCCCTGAATTGCAACAACCGCTGCGGACGAATTTGAAGTTGAAGGAGGTACGAAGGTGTTTTGCGCTGAAGCTTTGGGATGAGCAAAAAGGGCGCATGATTTCCTTAGCAGAAGGATAGGAGCAGCTCAGCCTGATTTATCCCCCTGCTCCTGAAATGGGGCGATTAAGGTTGAAAATAGCGTGATTGTAGTGGCATTGTGCAAGCTCGTGCACAGCACTCGGACTTAACTTGCGCAGAACTGCAAGAATGATGAATCAATTTTTCCGCCTCCTGACCTCTTTAGGTGCGTTGTTACCAATTTGCCTGACCGCCCAAACCACCTTGCCGATCGACTTCGAGTCCGGTACGGTGGCAGCGGACTTCACCGATTTTGACGGGGCCACGGCAGACGTAGTTGCGAATCCGTACCCCGATGCCCTGAACGAAAGCCCAACCGTGGGGCGCATCGTTCGGGAAGGAGGCCAAATCTGGGCGGGGTCCTACCTCGCGCTCGACGCCCCATTCGACTTTTCGGAGGAAAACGCCATCCGCATGAAAATCTGGTCCCCCCGTTCGGGCGTCCGGATGAAGGTCAAACTCGAAAATGCAGAAGGACTCAGCACCGAAGTCGACCAATGGAACGTGACGAGCGGGGGATGGGAAACCATGACTTGGGATTTCGCCTTGGCCTTGCCCATGACGTTCGATCGCTTGCTGTTCATGTTCGACTTCGAAACCATCGGCGACGGCACCGACGACTCCACGTTCTATTTCGATGACATCGAGCAAGTCGACCCCAGCGCCGGCCTCGCCCAAATCGACCTCCCCGTGACCTTCGAGGAGGAAGGCGTATTCTACGCAACCATGGACTTTTGGGGCAATGCATCGGAAGTGGTAGCAGACCCCGAGAACCCCGCGAACCAAGTCGTGCAGGTCACGAAAATGGAAACGGCGATGACGTGGGCGGGCACCATCATCGGCACCCTCGAGGGATTCGCCACCCCGATTCCGTTTACAGAGACGGACCAAACCATCAGCATCCGCGTGCACACGCCCGCCGCCGGCACCCCCATCTTGCTCAAGGCCGAGATGTCGGGCAACCCGATCGCCACGGAAACCCTCCAGTTCTCGTCGCAAGCCGGCTGGGAGACCTTGCAATTCAACCTCGGCAACGAGATGCCCGGCACCGAGCCCCTGCAGGTCGGTTTCCCGTACGACTTGCTGGCCATCTTCTTCGGTTTCGGCGAGCCCGGAGTGGAAGGAGGGACGACCTATTATTTCGACGATGTGTACTTCGGCCAACAACCAGCTGTCAGTGTTGAAGCGCCCACTGCTGCGAATTGGACGTGCTACCCAAACCCACTGCGTGCCGGACAAATGCTGCAGCTAGATGGCCTGAATGAGGGAGAGCACGTGGCCATTTGGGACGCGGCTGGCCGCGAAGTGTGGTCGGGCGCCTACCAGGCGGCGGGCCTCGATATGACCTTAAAGGCAGGCGCTTACTTCGTGGTGGCGAACGGGCGGCGCGCTGAACGGTTGCTGGTGCAGTGAGGCGGCTCCTGCTCGGCGGTTGGGGAATCATGGGCATCGCTGCGGCGGTGGCACAATCGCCGTGCACGTTGGTGGGCGACGCCATGTCGCTTGGAGGAGATTGTTACCAAATCACGCCCGACGAAGAGTGGCAGCTTGGAGCGGTTTGGTTCAACGACCAACTCGACCTCAACGATCCGTTCACCATCCAAGTGGATGTGGAACTCGGGAGCGTGGACGCGGCAGGTGCCGACGGCATTGCCTTTGTGATGCAATCGGTTGGACCGGCCGCTTTGGGCGATGCCGGAGGAGGGCTGGGGTTTGAGGGATTCAATCCGAGTTTTGGCGTGGAAATCGACACGTGGCAAAACACGGACATCGGCGATCCCGCGGTTGACCACGTGGCATTCCTCCGCGATGGCATCAATTGGCACACGGCACCGTATTTCAATCTCGCCGGGCCTGTGGCCGCCCGCAGCGATGGCGCGAACATCGAAGACGGGCAATCCCACCGGTTCAAATTGGTGTGGGATCCTGCGGCGATGCTCCTCGAGTTTTACTTCGATTGCGAACTGCGCTTGACCCTCACCGAGGATTTGGTCGAGGAGATTTTTGGCGGCGACAGCATCGTTTGGTGGGGGTTCACCGGGTCCACGGGAGGCGGCAGCAACCTGCAATCCGCGTGCATCACGGCCTCGGCCATCGGTTTGGCGCCCGAATTCAACGTCTGCCAGGGCGATTCGGCGCTGCTCGTTTTGGACATGGCGCAAGTGGGCACGGTGGAGTGGACCCCCGCTACCGGTTTGTCAGATCCGCTGTCTGCCGTGACCCATGCGGCTCCGGCGGTCTCTACGCTCTACACGGTGACGTGGACGGATGTCTGCGATGAGCAGCTGACGGACAGCACGTGGGTGGAAGTTGAGGCCATTCCCGCGCCGGATTTGCCGGATTCCGCGTGGTTCTGTCCGGGTGAGGAGGTGAATTTAACGGCTGCGGTTCCCAGTGGAGATGCGGTGGTCGAGTGGTCGGATGGCACGTTGACCGCGGATTGGTCGGGCACATTGGAGGGGTGGCAAGTGGTTGAAGTCCAAACCGCAGCAGGCTGTTCCGCCTCCGATTCCACTTGGACCGCACCGTTGCTCCCAGCCTCATTCGCATTCCCAAGCCTTCCTGCCCTGTGCACGGGCCAAGATTCGCTGCTCGCATGGCCCGCGGGAGGGGCCGACTGGACCGTGAACGGGGTGTCCATGCCTGCGGGCTGGCTCGCCACCGTGGGCTCAGCCCAAATCGCCTTCACCGATGCCACCACGGGCTGCCCACTCGACACCGTTTTCGAAGTGGAAGAAGTGGTCGTGCTACCGTCCGCACTGCCCGGGACGTTCGCTGCCTGCGAAGGGGAGTCCGTTACGTTGATGTTGGACTGCGATCCCGCTTCTGAAGTGATTTGGTCACCGGCCACGGGTTTGTCTTCGGACAATGTACCCCAGCCCATCGCCGGACCTGCGGCCACGACCACCTACGTGGCCACCGTATCGGACGTGTGCGGGCAAGTGACGGAATGGGCCACCACCGTGGAGGTCGTCGAGCTGCCCCTGCTCACCTTACCGGACTCCATCGCAGCGTGCGAAGGCGAGGCCGTGACCTTGTCCCTCGGGTCCTTGAGTGGAGCACCGATCGTGGAATGGTCCGACGGAACGTTGGGAGCAGATTGGACCGGGCAGGAAGGGGGCTGGCAGTCGGTAACGGTGGATTACTTACCGGGATGTTTCGCGGAGGACAGCACCTTCGTGGACCTGTTGGTTCCCGAAGTACCGACCTTCGAGGTGTCCCCGCTTTGTCCGGGGGCCATGGATTTTGTGGCTTTCCCAGCAGGTTGGGACCAATGGGGGGTTCCCGGCCTCGCCGAGGTCGGGGGCGGTTGGAATGTTGTGGCGCCGGGCACCTTCACGGGCACCGCGGTCGAAGTGGCGACGGGTTGCCCGGTTCCGGTGTACGTGGAGGTTCCACAGGGTGTGCTTCCTGCGATGAGCTTGCCGGAGGAGGCCTACTTGTGCGACGGGGACTTGCTGCATTTGCACACGGGAATCGCGGGGGAGGTGGTCTGGAGCGATGGGGAAGTGGGGAGCATCCGCGAGGTGACGGAAACGGGATGGTACATGGCGGAACACCTGTCGGCGTGCGGGGTGGTGCGCGATTCGACGGAGGTCATCGAAGCGGTGTGCGGGTGCCCCGTGTTCGTCCCGAGTGCGTTCACTCCGGACAGCGATGGCATGAACGAGGCGTGGCGGCCGGAGATGGACTGCGAACTGCTCGAGTACCACGTGCAGGTGTTCAACCGCTGGGGCGAACAGGTGTGGGATTCGCAGGTGCCGGGGGAATATTGGGTGGGGGGGAGCCGGAAGCCCGGGTCCACGGAGCCCGGGTCGGACTACTTTGTGCCCGATGGCTTGTACCGGTTTGTGTTGACGTACCGGGTGCCGTTTCGGCAGGCATCGAAGCGGTATCAGACGGCGGGGGATGTGTGGGTATTCCGTTGAGCGGGGTTTGGCCTGAAAGCGAAAAGGCCCCTCACTGCAAGCAGCAAGGGGCCTTCGGATGCATCACTTGTCGATTGAGCCGACCACCCGCTGCATGAAGCCGTTCAACGCATCGCGCTGCGGCGTTCCCTGGCGGATTTCGGCCATCACCTCTTGCGCACCACTGATGTTCGAAACCAGCTCGCCGATGACGTCCATTTCCTCATCGCTCAGCCCACGCGCTTCGGACACGCACAACAGCACTTCGACCGCTTCCTCGAGGTAATCCTCGTCGAACTGGCCCGATTCGATGATCTGCTTAATGATGGGTAACTTCATGGAGCACGTGTTCGATGACTTCAATTTTGTTGCCTTGGGATTGGCCGACCAATTGGCCGTTCACAAAGCCCGCAAACGTCGGCAAGTTGGTCACTTCGGCAAAGGCGCGCGTGCCCGGCAGTTTCTCGGCATCCACGTAAACGAAGAGCACGTCCTCGTGCTGCGCAGAGAGCTTTTTGAACTTCGGCTTGATGAGGCGGCAATTGCCGCACCACCCGGCTCCGTACTGGACCATCACTTTCGCGTTGTCACGCAAGACATCCCCCAGGGTGTCGGTTGTCAAATCCATCATGGCTTCAGTGGTTGCTGAGGTAATCGGCCACCCCGTCGCGGGTAGCGTTCATGGCGTCTTTCCCTTCTTCCCAGTTCGCTGGGCACACTTCACCGTGTTGCTGAACGTGCGTGTAGGCATCCACCAGCCGCAGGTATTCGTCCACATTTCGGCCGAGCGGCATGTCGTTGACCGATTCATGGAACACCTTGCCGTCCTCGTTGATGAGGTAGGTGGCCCGGAAGGTCACGTTGTCGCCGTCAAGGGCCTCCTCGCTCGCGTCAAGGTGTTGGTAAGCATCGTAGTCCAAAATATCCAACGCCGAAGCCAATTGGCGCGTCGAATCTGCAATCAGCGGGAAGGTCACGCCTTCAATTCCGCCGTTATCCTTCGCCGTGTTCAGCCAAGCAAAGTGCACTTCAGCGGTGTCGCACGAAGCACCGACCACCAAGGTGTTTTTCGCCTTGAACTGCTCCAATTTCTCCTGGAAGGCATGGATCTCGGTCGGACATACAAACGTAAAATCCTTCGGGTACCAAAACACCAACACCTTCTTGCCCTCCTTGCGGGCGAGTTCGAACAAGTTGATGGAGTAAGTGTCGCCCATCTCGTCGATGGCGTTCACTGCGAGGTTAGGGAAGTTCCGTCCTACGTAGCTCATGGTTGTGGGTTGTGATGTTGCGCCGAATTGGCTGCACAAAGTTCCGAACTTTCTTGTGACGCCGCTTCGGCCTTTGAATTGATATTCGCAATGAGGTATAGCCGAAGTCAATGCCTGCCTTCCGCCTACCTTTACAGGCCAAATCCCGTACCATGCCCCAGCCCAAATCCCTCCTCGAACGCTTGCACCAGGCCTTCTGGCTGCTCTTCCTCGTCGGGTCCCTCGGCTACGCGTGGTATGCGTTCTACGCCCCGTCGAACGACATCGCGTGGAACCCGGATTTCGAAGCGGCTTCAGCAGCGTCCCGAGCTGGGCAGAAGCCCATGCTGGTGTTCGTCACCGCCACGTGGTGCTCCCCCTGCCGGATCATGAAGCGAGAGGTTTGGGCGGACGACGAGGTCAAGCAGTGGGTAGAGGACCGATTTTTCCCGGTGCTCCTCGACGCCGATGCACCTGACGCCGCGCCCGTGTTGCAACGCTACGGCATTCAAGGCACCCCATGCACCCTTGTCATCAACGGCGAGGGCGAGGTGCTGGACTACCGCTTTGGCGCGGTCAGCAAGCCCGATTTCCTGGCGTGGACGGGCCGCTTTTGAAGGGACCGAAAAGAATTCCCAAAAATCCAACACCAAGCGCACCCAGTGCACTTGCCGCTTGTAGTTTTGCGTCAGCATGCAGCTCCGTTCATCCCACATCGCCTCCTTGTTGTTAGCCGTTTGGGCCTTGGTGTGGGGCGTGAATTTGGCCCATGAGTGGTTTCACCATCACCACCACCATGACAGCTGCGTTCACACGGACTACGCGAAGCAAGAGCATGTTGACGGTTCGCAGTTCCAACAACTAGCGGACGAAACGGATTGTGCGGTGTGCGATTGGGATTGGGGGCCGGTGCGCACGGAGCCACCTGTACCGCCACATCTTACTCGGGGCCTATTTGCGTTGCGCACAGATTTCCCGCGGGTGGACGCGGGCCATCGGAATGTCTGGCATGAAGGGAACCACGGTCGAAGGGGACCGCCTGCGGCGCGCTGATTTTTTCGCGTCTCAACCCTTTAATCTCCTCTTATGACCTTACATCCTCCGCTTGTGCGGCGGGGACTGGCGCGTGCAGGATGGTTGAGGCTACTTCTGCTAAGCGTGCTGCTTTTGCTGGTGCGGTGGGCCGGGGTTTGGTCTCAATCCGTCCTTTCGGGACACGCTCTTGACGCGGCTACCATGGACCCCATCGCAGGGGCATGGGTGGTCGCCTATCCTTGCCAGGATCAAGTTTCTTCTGATGCCAACGGCCACTTCGCTGTGGAGTGTGCCGTTCCCTTCGACTCCATTGCGGTGCACGCGCCGGGATACGTTGTTGCCGTGCACCTCGTTCCAGAAAATGGACATCTGGATTTGGCCTTGGTGCCCTTGTCTTTTGATTTGGATGCGGTGGAGGTAAGCGCGAACGCGGCTCCCGAACGCGAGGCAGTGGCGCTGCCGACGGGCGATTTCATGGACGTCCTGGATGCCACGCCCGGACTGGCGAGCATGGACCTCGGAGCGGGCCTCGTGCAGCCGGTGGTTCGCGGGTTGTTCGGTTCGCGGGTGGCGGTCCTGGAGGACGGCGTTCCGCAGCAAGGGGCGCGGTGGGGCGCGGACCACGGGGCGCTCATCGATCCCGATTTGTACGCCGCATCAGCTTGGGTGCCAGGGTCAGGCCAAATCCAGCTCGGCCCAGAATCCCAGGCCGGCGGGCTCCGCTTCCAATCCGCGCCATGGACCGGCGAAACCGCCCAAACCACCACCGCGGGGTGGACCGCCCGCTCCGGTGACCTCGGGCTCAAAGCCTTTGCCCTCCACACCCGTTCGGACTCCACGGGGCTGTTCCAAGCCGGCGGCTCCTGGTCCGCCTTCGGAGACCGCAACGTCCCCCAATCCCAGTTCAGCTACCTAGGCCGAACCTATTCCCTGCCCGAAGGCCGCCTCGTCAACACCGCAGGCCGGTCGGGGCACGCCTTGGTGCAAGCCGAACGGCCGCGAACGGGCAGTGGCACGTTCAAGTGGGTGGTGCGTGCCGGGGATGTGCGGCAGGGGTTGTTCCCGGGCATTGTCGGCATTCCCCGCGAAGGGGATTTAGCCCCTGATGGCAATCGCCATGATGTCGCACTGCCCCTGCAGCATGCGAGCCGCCTCCTCGCCACCTTCAAGTGGACGCGTCTACCGGACGGCCTCCCAGAATTCCGGTCCCACACGGCCTCCTTCGCCTGGAATCGCCGCTTGGAATTGGCGCCGCCACATGCCCACGGGTGGGGGCCGGAGCCGACGTCGCCCATCAGCTTGGAATTGCAAGAGTGGACGGCCTTCGCGGAAGGGCTGAGGAAGGCTGCTCACGGCCATGTGGGGTGGCAAGTCGAGGCGCTGGCCTTGCAAGCCAACGGGTGGGAATTCCTGGTCCCTGACCACCGCCGGCTCCGGGCGTCGTCGTGGTGGAGCAATGGCACCTGGTCGGCTCGATTTGATGGCGTGGTGGCGGCCCAAAACGCCCACAGCGAACCGCTCTACAACGCCGAAGGCACCGTCATCGGCACCGATGTTCGCAGCGTCGCCCGCACGTGGTGGGTGCCTGGAGGCACCCTCTCCTACGAACACCCTTTCACTTGGGGCACAGGCACAACGGGACAGCTTACGGCCTCCGCTTCCACCCGCGCACCAAGCAATTACGAGTGGGGCGCCTTTGGCATCCACCACGGTACGTTCCGCTTTGAACAAGGCAATCCCGACTTGAAGCCTGAGCAGACCTTGGAAGGCCGCTTTAACCTCGATTCGCGTGTACATCAGGACGCACTGCGCATTCACATTCAGGGGTTTGCAGCCCTTCACCGCCAGTTCATTCACTTGGCCCCGAGCGCCTCGTTCGCACCCATCGTGCACGCCGGGCAGGTGTATGCCTTTCGGGCGGTCAATGCCTTTCGATCGGGCGCAGAAGCGTCCTTGGCATGGCGCAGAGGCCCGAGCAGGTGGACGTTGGATGCATCTGCCTTGGGCCAATGGGAGCTCGCCACGGGACTCGGCTTGCCGTTCACCACGCCCCTGCAAGCCCGGGTCGGTTGGGAGCACGCGCCACCGTCCCAAAAATGGAGTGTAGCCGGCGGCATCAAGGGCATCGCTCCGGCCTGGATCGTTGCCCGCAACGAGGCGGCAACGCCCGGGACGGTGCTGTTCGATGCCCGGTTCCAGCGGAGAGGGCGACATGGGGTATGGCTCGTGAAGGGCCACAACCTCCTCAACACGGCGTGGCTCGATCACAGCAGCAGCTACCGAGCCCTCGGTATGGTCGCCCAGGGGCGCTGGGTTTCCTGTTCTTATCAATTGAAAATCAATCATTAAACACCAATTTAAATTGAAAAAGTTGAATGTACTGGCTGCTTGCGTAGCGGCCACCTTTGCTGCTTCCTGCGGCAAAACCGACGAGGCGGCGCCCACGATTTGCACCGCTGCGCCCACCGATTACAGTGTGCTGAACGATGAGATGGACGCGGAGGCCGGGGAGGCCATTTCCCTGACCGACTTGTTCTGCGACAACGAAGGGTTGGGCCAAGTGCGTTGGAGCGTCCACAATGCCGCCGGACACGCGCATGAAGAAGAAGCGCATGCCGAATCCGAGTTTGTGCTGCACAGCGGCACGGAATGGGAAGTCCTCCGGCTCATGGACCTTGAAGGGGTGGAGGCCGAGGATGAACTGACGTTGGAGTTGCCGTTGAGCGTTCGGGGCGTGTGGCACGTGCAGGTATCCCTTGTGGACGCGGCGGGCAATGCAGCGGAAGACCGGATTGCGGAGCTGCACATCGCCAACGCACACTTGCCCGCGTTCCACCTGACCGAAGTGGATGGACAGGATCCTACAACGTGGGAAGGGGAGCCGACTTGGGCGGTGGGGAGCACCGTGAACCTCGTGGGCTGGGTAGCTGACAGCGATGGGGTGGCCTCTGCCGAGGTGTCCTTGGTGGATGAAGCTGAGGTCACGGCGTGGTCGATGCCCCTCGCGGCGACGGGTGCGGATTCACTGGCGTTCGAATTGAACGTCCAGGTGCCACAGCAGCCCGGGGAGTGGACGGTGGTTTTGGAGGCGGAGGATGCCTCGGGCGTCAGCATGGAAACGGAATTCCACGTGGAGGTGGAGTAGGGGCGAATGAACCGGAGCGGCATCTCAGCGGTTAGGAAGGCATGCTGTACATGATTTGGGCGTGGGCTGCCGCGTTGTTGGCGGAGCCGTTTACGAGCAACTTGTTCATTCCGAAGGGGCAGGTGTTTCTGCTTGGGGAGTACCACGAGGGGACGGGGTATGGGGTGAGCATTGACAACGTTGGGAGGTGGCCGGTTTTGGCCCAAATCTCGGAGCGCACCACCGGGAGCGTGCTCACCACGGCGCGCATCGACCGCGATGCCCACCTCGAACTGAACATCCCGGCCGATGCCGTGGTATCCCTCGAGAACCTCGGGAAGCGGCGCGCCCACCTCACCGTCGTGCTCGAAGACGGCTTCGTGCAAGGCATGCGGTACATCGACCGTGAATAAACGGCGACTCTCCGCCGAGGAGGTGGACCGCATCATCGAAATGGCTTGGGAGGACCGCACGCCATTCGAGGCCATTCGCCACCAATTCGGCCTGGGTGAACCCGAGGTGCGGGCCTTGATGCGCCAGGAAATGCGGCCTTCGTCGTTCCGGATGTGGCGCAAGCGCGTGCAAGGGCGCACCACCAAGCACCGCCAACGCACTTCTGACGATGTGCAGCGGT
>JALQTD010000300.1 GCA_023264155.1 Flavobacteriales bacterium
GGGCGCGCGGCGGGGTGGGGATTCGGCGGCGGTGGTGTAACTTCGCGGGTTGAGGCGGGATGGGGTTTGGCCTGCATCCTCGCCGTTGAACCAAACCGCACAATCCCCACCATGGCAGACGATAAGAAGGTCATTTTCAGCATGCACCGGGTGAACAAAGTCACCCCGACCGGCAAGCACATCCTCAAAGACATCACGCTCGGCTTCTATTACGGAGCGAAAATCGGCATCCTCGGCCCCAACGGCGCCGGTAAGTCGACGGTGATGAAGATCATCGCGGGACTCGACGAGAGCTACACCGGCGATGTGACCTGGTCTCCCGGCCTGAAGGTCGGCTACCTCTCGCAGGAACCCCAACTTGACGAGAGCAAGACGGTCCGCGAGGTGGTGGAAGAAGGGACGCAGGAAATCGTGGACGTGCTCAAGGAGTACGAGGAGATCAACGCCAAGTTCATGGACGAGGACATCTTGAATGATCCCGATAAAATGGACGCGTTGATGAACCGCCAGGCCGAGGTGCAGGACAAGATCGATGCGATGGGCGCTTGGGAGCTCGATACGAAGTTGAGCATCGCGATGGATGCCCTGCGTTGCCCGCCCGACGATGCGAAGATCGGGGTGTTGTCCGGGGGGGAGCGGCGCCGGGTGGCCTTGTGCCGGTTGTTGCTGCAGCAGCCGGATGTGTTGCTGCTGGACGAGCCTACGAACCACTTGGATGCGGAGTCGATTGATTGGTTGGAGCAGCATTTGGAGCAGTACCCAGGGACGGTGTTGTGTGTGACGCACGACCGGTATTTCCTCGACAACGTGGCGGGCTGGATTCTTGAACTCGATCGGGGCCAAGGCATTCCATATGAGGGCAATTACGCCTCTTGGTTGGAGCAAAAGTCGAAGCGCCTCGCCCAGGAGGAGAAGCAAGAAAGCAAGCGCCGCAAAGAACTCGAACGGGAACTCGAGTGGGTGCGCCAAAGCCCCAAAGGCCGTCGTGCGAAGAACAAGGCCCGTGTGAACAACTACGAGCAGATGCTCGCCGAAGGCACGGAGGAGAAGGACGCGCGCTTGAGCATCCCGATTCCGAACGGCCCGCGCCTCGGCAACGTGGTCATCGAAGCCGAACACATTTCGAAGGGTTTCGACGAGCGCCTGCTCATCGACGACCTGAGCTTCTCGTTGCCGCCAGCCGGCATCGTGGGCGTGATCGGTCCCAACGGTGCGGGCAAGACCACCCTGTTCCGCATGATCATGAACGAGGAGGCCCCCGACAACGGTTCCTTCAAGGTCGGCGAGACGGCGGTGGTGGGCTACGTGGACCAGCGCCACGCCGACATCGATCCCGAGAAAACGGTGTGGGAAGTGGTCAGCGGTGGCAACGACCAACTCGAAATCGGTGGCAAGCTGTTCAACAGCCGGGCCTACGTGTCGAAGTTCAACTTCAACGGTTCCGACCAACAAAAGAAGTGCGGCGTGTTGT
>JALQTD010000301.1 GCA_023264155.1 Flavobacteriales bacterium
CCACCGTCACCCCCCCCTCAAACGCCGAACGCGCCGCCGGCCTGCTCCCCGCTTTCCACGAGAACCAAGCCAACGACGCGTCCCACAGCCACCAAAGCAGCACGCCCAGGAGCGCGATCGCCGCGGCAGCTACCATCCTTGCCGGATCAGCGGCGGTCCACCACCAAACGGTTCACCACGCGGCGCCCCACCTCATCCATCACCTCCACCACATAAACGCCCGCACCCCAGTCGGCCACCGACCACGTGTTCAGCCCCCGCTGAATCCGAGCCGCATAGACCTCGCGGCCCTGCACATCCCGGACCACCACGCGGCCGGCCACTTCGCTCGTCAATCCGACCTGATCCTGCGCCGGATTCGGCATCAACGCCACCGCATTGGCTGACAACGGTGCCACGCCCGCCGCACTCGTACAGAATTGCTCCTGATCGAGGTCGGTGAAGGATCCGCCCGTTGCCACGATGTCCCCATCGTTGTCGAGCACCGTCCAGCTGCCATTGCCGTAATCACAGCACATGCCGTCGCCGTACGCATCGTACACTTTCAGAATGTAGCAGCCGTCCTCCAAGCACAGGTCCACCAACACCTCAGTACCATCAGCGCCGTCCGAATAAGGACCGCCAGCATAAATGACTTGACCGAGGCGTACGATTTCCCACGTAGTCTCCGATCCGTAATCGTCAAGGACCAAAGCGAGTTGGAAGTCAAAGGTTTCGCCGGCGAAAGCACTGAATTCCGCTTGAATTTGGTTGTTGTTGGCGTTTTCATCGGTGGCGCCATTCGGGTTCTCCACCCACGCATCGATGGTGTTCACGCCGTCGATGGCCGTCATGGCGGGCAGCACCACTTCTTGGCTCTCGTATTGGTTGAGGCTGCCCGTCCAGTTGATGCTCGAGCCGCTCAGGCTGTTGTAGCTGTAGTAGATGGTCGCTGAGTTCAACACCTCCGTGCCCATGTTGGTCAGGGTGATGCTCGGGATGACTTCGCCACCGCCGCACAACACGCCATCGGGCAGCCCCGTCACGCCGACCGATGCGTCGTTCGCATAGCTGATGGAGCCCTCGGGCCAACCGTCGAGGATTTGGACGTTTCCACCTGAAGGGTCGAGCCAGTCCCACAAACGCGTGGAAGCGGACGAACCGGCATCCCAGCTGACGTCGAAGCGGCCGTACCAATCGGGTTGGCCGTTGTTCACCGAACCGCTGCACGCTGCTCCGCCGCCGTAGAGTTGACCGACGATGCGGTGGTTTTGGTCGAACAGGGGCGAGCCCGACGAGCCCGGCTCCGTCACGCCCAATTCCCATTGGTTGATGTACCACACTGCCGCTCCACCTTGGTTGGCGGTCACAGGACCGTCCTCGTCGTGGCAGATCATCTTCAAGTCGCCGCTCGGGTGGTGGATGCCGGTGACGTTCGCCGGCGCCGTGCCCGTGTTGTCCCAACCGGCGTATTGCACGTT
>JALQTD010000302.1 GCA_023264155.1 Flavobacteriales bacterium
CGACGACACCACCTCCCCCATTTCCGCCGGACTCGGCTGGATCACCAAGTTCACCAAGGACTTTGTGGACCGCGAGCGCTTCGAAGCGGAGAAGGCGAACGGGTCGGCACAGCAGTTGCGCGGTTTGGTCATCACGGAACGCGGCATCCCGCGCCAGGGTTACCAAGTCGAGGATGCAGAGGGGACCGTCATCGGGCGGGTGACCAGCGGCACGATGAGCCCCACTTTGGGGCATGCCATCGGTTTGGCCTACCTTGCCGGCGAAAACGCCCAACTCGGCAGCACGGTTCACGTCCGCATCCGCAATAAAACGGTCCCTGCGCAGGTCGTGCGTCCCGGCTTTTTGCCGCGCTGAGTCAGGCCCCACAAGCCGCATCAGATGAAACGCGTAGAACTTTGCTTCTCCCCTGCTGAATTTGCCCTTTACGAGAAAGACTTCGAACTGGTCGTGGTGATCGACGTGCTGCGCGCGACGAGTGCGATGTGCACGGCGTTGCACCATGGCGTGGAGCGCATCCGCCCGGTGGCGAGCGTGGAGGAGGCGCGTGAGTGGCAGGCGAAGGGCTATGTGGCGGCGGCGGAGCGGAATGGCGAAGTGGTGGAGGGCTTTGATTTGGGCAACAGCCCCATCGCCTACATTGAGCGGGCGGAGGAGTTGAAAGGCCAAACCGTGGTCATCACCACCACCAACGGCACCAAAGCCATCGACATCGCCCGGAACAAACGGACGGTCGTAATCGGTGCGCTGAACAACCTCGATGCCTTGAGCGCCTGGCTCATCGACCGGCACGAAGACGTGCTCATCCTCGGCTCCGGCTGGAAGGACAAGTTCAACCTCGAAGACACCATCTGCGGCGGCGCCATCGCCGATGCCCTCATCGAATCCGGCCGCTTCCGCGCTGACGAAGACAGCACCGTCGCCGGCAAGTTCATCTACCGTTCGGCCCGCGACAACATGTTCGCCTTTTTGAAGGCGTCGTCCCACCGCCGGCGGTTGCGGCGGCTGAATTTGAACGCGGACGTGAAATACTGCCTAACGCCCAACAACTTGACCACCATTCCCATCCTTCAGGACGGATTCTTGGTTAAGTTGCCGGTGCATGAAGGCACTCCGGCATAACGCACTGCTCCTTTTCGGGGCGCTCGCCCTGGTGAGTTGGGGATTTCCCGCGCACAAATGGGTGAACGCAACAGCCATCCATGCCCTGCCGCCCGAGTTGCACGGCTGGTTCAAGGCGCACCACGCGTGGCTCACGGAGCACGCCGTGGACGCCGACCGGCGCAAGCACACCATGGAGGGGGAGGCCGAACGGCATTACATCGATTTCGATCGGTACCACAGCGACCTCGACACGTTGCGCGCCTGGTTTCCCATGCGGTGGGGCGACGTGTGTGCGCGCTGGGGCGAGGAGGTGGTGCAGGCGAACGGGATCGCG
>JALQTD010000303.1 GCA_023264155.1 Flavobacteriales bacterium
GGTTCGCCTTCTTCGACATGCCGCCCCAATTCAACGAAAAATTCCGGGCGCACCTCTTGGAGAACGGATTCACGCCTGCTTTCGCGGATGATTTGATGGTGCGGCTGAAGGCCTTGAATGCGGAAATAGGCGGGGATCCGAATTTGGGAAAAGGGTTTGAGATTGGGCACAGCTACTTCTGCGGAGGAAAGCCCGACGGGCTGGATGCGCGCAAATGGCTCGAAGCGATCATTCAGAATGAATTGAAGCCGCAATTGAACGAGTTTTGGTTTGATGACTTGGACAAGGCTTCAATGCAGGTTGAACTTTTGATGAAGCTCGTTTGAAATGAAGGAGAACAACAGCAATGAGCGTGATCGGAACTTTTTCCTGTTTCAATCGAATCCGGACTTGTGGGATTTGGCCGCGGAACTGAAGAAATCGGACGTGCACGAGTGGGGGGTGAACCGGTTGGGCAAGGAAATGGCGCCAGGGGATTTGGTCATTCTGTGGGCGTCCGGTGAGCGGCGAGGGGCGTATGGGGTGGCGCGGTTGATGTCAGAGGTGAGGGAGCGGACGAAGCAGGATGAGCTGAGCGGGAAATTCACGGAGTGCGTGGATTTGGAGGTGGTGCGGGATTGGAGCGACACGCCGATTTT
Organism: Flavobacteriales bacterium; assembly: GCA_023264155.1. Lineage (GTDB taxonomy): Bacteria > Bacteroidota > Bacteroidia > Flavobacteriales_D > Sanyastnellaceae > JALQTD01. The sequence goes on from JALQTD010000303.1 coordinate 639, forward strand.
AGCGGAGGAGGTGGCGCATTTCGGGTGGATGCCGAAGTCGTTTCAAGGGACGAATTTCAGGTCGACGGCTGAGGCGGTGTTTGGCCTGATGGAATACTGGCATCGGCGGGATGAGGGCATGGGAAAGCGGGTGTGGAAGCTTGCGCCGGGCGAGGACAGCAAGTATTGGGCGGCGTTCAAGGAGAAGGGAATTGCTTCAATCGGCTGGGACATTGGGAATTTGTCCAACATCGAAACGGAGGAGGAGATGGAAGCGCTAGTGAAGGCCAAATACGGAGACGGCGGCGAAGGCAAAAAGCCCACCGCCCGCACCCTGTTCGCCATCACCCGGCGGATGCTCAAGGGCGACTACCTCGTGGCGAAAGACGGCTTTGCCGGCTACCACGGCCTCGGCGTGATCACATCCGAATACAAATACCTCCCTTACGACGACGACGTCGATTGCCACCGCGTGGAAGCGGACTGGTTCGATGTGAATCACCGCGCCCCCTGCCTCAAGCAACACCGCCCCACCTTGGTAGAGATCACCGGACGGCTGGACGAGTTGCAGCACATCGCCCGCTTGTATGGGTTTGATTTTGAAGGGGTCACAGGCATGCGCCCCGCAAAGACCGACTTTTTCGCTGATTCCTTCGTGCCGAGGGAGGACGTGGAGGCCATCCTGAACGGTCTACGAACGAAGAAAAACGTCATCCTACAAGGCCCGCCCGGTACCGGCAAGACCTTCATCGCCAAGCGCCTCGCATACGAAATGATGGGCGAGCGCGACCCCGCTCGCCTTGAGCTCGTCCAGTTCC
>JALQTD010000304.1 GCA_023264155.1 Flavobacteriales bacterium
TACCATTATCCTAGCAACCGGAGCAGTGGCAGGCGATAACGTCTCTATCATTGCTTACGGCGCGTTCAATGTTGCTGATGTGTACACGCAGGCTCAGAGTGACGCTCGATACACTCAGCAGTCCAATAATCTATCTGACCTTGATAGCGCAGCCACAGCTCTAACGAACCTTGGCCTTACAGCTACGGCGGCTGAGCTTAACTACACAGACGGTGTTACGTCTAACATCCAAGCCCAGATAGACAACATTGATGCTCTGCCAAGCCAAACAGGAGAGTCAGGTAAATTTTTAACTACAGATGGCACTAATGCTTCGTGGGATGCAGTAGATGTTTCTTCTGAAATAACAGGAACACTACCTGTTGCTAACGGTGGAACTGGAGCAACTACTCTCACGGCTAATAATGTTTTGCTAGGCAACGGAACATCTGCGCCATTAGCAGTAGCGCCAAGCACTTCAGGCAATGTTCTTACTTCTAACGGTACAACTTGGGAGTCTATAGCTCCTGCGGGGGGTGGTTTTTCTGCCCTTTCCGTAATTACTACAACAAGCTCTTTTACCGTTCCTGCTGGTAAAAGTTTATTGAAAATAACAGCCGTTGGCGGTGGCGCTTCGGGCGCGACAAACGGGGCAAGCAATAGGAACGGTGCTGGCGGCGGTGGCGGCGGCGCGGCGATTGTCTATGTTTCAGTAAGCGAAGGGGATACCGTTTCAATTACTGTGGGCGCTGGCGGGGCCGCACCAACAGCGGGGACTTATACTAACGGCATTTCTGGAGGAACCACCACAGTTACTTATGCTGGTGCGAATATTGCCGTCGCAACTGGTGGGGGCGGTGGGTCTAGCAGTAACGGAGCCGGTGGGGATGGTGGTATCGGAACCACAGGAGATGTTTTGCTTTGTGGCTCTGGAGGAGGGGCCACCCAATACGACCCTAGCGGCTATTTAATGACGGGTTTCGGTGGCGCTTCAGGCATTGGAACTGGCGGTGCCGCTTCTGCCGGAACGTCCAATCCCACACACATTGATGGGCGAAATTATGGCGGCGGCGGCATGGGTTGTAACGGAACAAACGCGGCTGGTTCCGGCGGTGATGGCGTAGTAATGATTGAATACTAAGGAAATACTATGAAAGCGCACGTTATTGAAAACAACATAGTCACAAATACTATCAAAGTTGATTCTTTAGACTTTATGCCAAACCTTGTTGAAGCAACAGAAGGTGGCATAGGCTGGTCTTACGTTGATGGTGTTTTTACTAAGCCCGCTGACACTAGAACGGACGAAGAGATTGCTATTGAAATTCGCGCAGAGCGAGACGCTAAACTAACTGCGTCAGATTGGACACAAGTATCAGACGCGCCAGTAGATAAAGCAGCGTGGACGACATACCGCCAAGCATTACGAGACATTCCTAGTCAGGCAG
>JALQTD010000305.1 GCA_023264155.1 Flavobacteriales bacterium
AAGGCCGCGATGCGCGCTGGATCGACTTGGTGCGGGGCAATGATGAGGGCGGTGTTGGCGGCGTGGGCCGCCCACCAATCGGCGAGGACGGCTTCCTCGGCCGGCCACGTGCTGCCCGCCACGAGGCACGTACGGCTGCCCACCCAGTCCCGCAGGGCTGCGATTTCCGGGAGTTCCTGGGCGGCGGCGGCCAACGCCAACACGCGGTCAAAGCGCGGGTCGCCGAGCACCGTCGCCGGCACCCCGATGGCCGCCAGCCGGTCCACCGACGCCTGATCTTGCACCCGCACCGACGCCAACGACTGCCACGCCCGCCGGTGGGTGACGGCCCACCAGCGCAACGGCAGCGCGCGTTCGACAACGTGGGCCGCGAAGAGGTGAACGGGCACCCCGGCACGGGTCAACTGGTGTATCAGCTCGGGCCACACCTCGTACTTCACCAGGGCGCACCATGCGATGCGGGGGCCGTCCGTGGCGGCGAGCCAGGCGCGGAGGGCGGCCGGCCGGTCGGGGGGCAGGGGCAGCACGAGGTCGTTCGGACCGCACCACGCCGGACGCCGGGCCTGCAGCGGCCGCCAAACCGAAGGACTGAACACCGTGAGCAAGATGGGCACGTCCGGATCCGCGGCCTTCAGCGCCTCAATGACGGGGACGGCCTGCTCGTATTCCCCGACCGAAGCGCAGTGCAACCAGCGCCAACGGGCGCCGGCGGGCAGGGCGGCCGTGGCGCGGGACAGGGCGGTCAGGTCGGAGGGGCGGCGCATCGCGAAGTAGCTGCGAGCGGGTTTGGCCCCAACAGCCGATGCCAATCGCAACAGGGCGAACGCCGCGCCCGAAACCGCGCGATACCCCCACATCAGTCCCAAAAAACGGCCGGCGCGCGGTGATACATGTGCAAAATCCACCCCGCCGTCAGCGCCACGCCCGCGTCAAACCGCGGCTCGACCTCGACGCTCCCATCGTCGAAATTCATCGGCCGCTGCGGCCACGTCCGGGCACCCAACGCCGACACGCCAGCAAACCAGTTCACCCGCTTCATCGGCGACATGTGCCAGTAGCCCACAAACGGCTCCACGCACCACCCCCACGCCAGCCGATCGTACCCACTGAGGTAGGGCTGCTCCAACTGCGTGATCCGGTTTTCCGTGTTCTCGAAGTGGATGCGGTGGTGGTACGACCCCACCCCGACCTTCAGCAGCCAGCCCGAATTCGCATTCGCATGCCGGCCGCGGGCGGGGAATAGGTAGCCGACATCCCCGGTGAACCGGCCGCTGCGCCCGGTGATCGTGATCAGGGCCACCTGCCCTTCGTTGTCGATGAGTTCGCCTTGGGGGGAAAGGAGGTTCGCCAGCAAGGCGGGCTCAGTCACCGGGGCGCCGAAACCAAAGCGCGCCGAAGCCCCATAATAGAAGCGCGACGCCGATTTC
>JALQTD010000306.1 GCA_023264155.1 Flavobacteriales bacterium
TCTCCAACACCGAAATAGCCCCCTTGTGCCTCCGCCGTGCACCCGTTCGCATCCGTTAAGACCACGGTGAGGAAAACGCCCTCCAATCCGACGAACAAGTCCGGGCAGTCCGCCACCGTCAATTCCAATCCTTCACACGAACTGCTCGACTCGTTGTTCGTCCAAACCGCTTCGAACGGCGGCGTCCCTCCGGTGATGTTTACGCTGAAGGATGCATCGGCCACCCACGTGACCTCCGCGTTCAGGTCGCAAGGCACGCACGCGGACAGGGGCGTGGGGTTCAGTTCTAACACCACACCAGCCGGGTCCACCAGGTTCACAAACGCTGGATAGTTCTCAGGATACCGCGTCGCCCGGAAGGTCAGGTTCGCGCCCTGCAACAACTCCGTGCCTTGCGCCACCGGCTGCCCGGCCTGGAACGGCGTCACGTACTGCCAAACCGTGTCACCGGCCAGCGTGATCTCCGAAGTCCGCCCCGAACGCCCCTCGCACACGAGGAAGCGCGGCCCCTGCAGCGGCTGAAAGCTCGACAACCCGCCGCTGCTGAAGGACGCCGTGTCCGTCGCCGCCCACGTAAACTCCGCAGCAGCCGGCGCAAACACCCCGCCGTCATACAAGTACGTGTTCTCGTAATCATCGTACGGCGGCGCAACCACCGTCAGTTCCGAGTGCTGCCCGCCGGCATCCGGCACGCGGTTGTTGAACACGCTGATCCGCCCGAAGAACGGGGAGGGGTTTTGGTACGGCGCATCCACCCAATTCGCGTCGTGCTGGTAGTGCAGGTGGTGCTGGGTGGAATCCCCCGATCCGTAGGCCTCGGGATTGCCCCACCGCCACTTCAAGTCCCCGTCGCTCAGCGCGCTGTGGTCGATGATCCAGATTTCGTCGTACTCCGGGGCGCTCATCAGGATGTGGTCGTTCAGCGGGTTGTAATCGATGCTGTTCATGTGCACGAGGTCCGCCGGCGCGCCGCTTTCCGTGGAGTAATTGACGTCGATGCGGCCGGGGAAGGCAGCGGGGTCGCCGTAGTTGGCGCCTTGCGGGTCGATGTTTTGGACCAAATGGTCGCGCATCTTCCACTCCCACACCACCTCCGCTCCCCCCGCGCCATCGGGCTGCAACTCCACGACCTTCTCGTACCACAACCCACTCGCGTCCAGCAGCTCGGGCAGGCGGCCGTCCGCCACCGCCGTCGCCGAATCCACGCGCTCCCAGCAAATCGCCAGCACGTTGCCATTCGGCATCGGGGCGATGTCGTGGTGGAACCGGGCGGAGTCGTCGTTCTGCGTGTACGTCCAGACCACCTCGTTGTCCCACGTCCGGCGTTCCACGGTCGCACCGCCGCCGCCCGCCCAGATGGGGTTGCCCGCGATCGACGCTGGCCGCCACGTCAGGATGAGGTCGCCGTTTGGCTGC
>JALQTD010000307.1 GCA_023264155.1 Flavobacteriales bacterium
AACCACAGGTCGTGGAAGAGCACCTGGCCCAGCCACAGCTGCGTCCATGCATTCCAGGTCGGGAACGAGCCCATGGCCCGGTAAGCGTTCGACACCATGAAATCCGCCTGCTGCAACTGCGTGCGGTGCAAGCGGTCGATCGGCTCAAACCGCTCCGCCGAGAAATCCTCCGCCGACCCGCCGCGCCCAAACGCGTCGAGGAGCAGCTTGGCGCCGAGGAACACGGATTCGAACGTGTTGATCAGCCCATTGCTGTAGAGGGCGTCGACGAATCCGTACGTGTTGTTCGTCAGGAAGAACCGGTCGCCCACGGACCGGTTGGCGCCGTATTGCAGGCGGCCCGTGCGGATGAAGGGGAAGACCGGTTTGACCGGGGCCAAATGCGCAGCAACACTGGGAAATTCCGAAATGATCGCATGGAACTCCTGTTCCGGCGAGAGGCCCGGCCGCTCGGGGTGCTTCCGCGGATCGAGCATCAGCCCCACGCTGGCCCGCTTCGAGGCGGAGCGGTGGAAGTTGTCGAAGGGGATGACCCACATCCAGCCGCCGTCGAATACGTGGTGCAGGGTGCCGTCGTGGAGGCGCTTGGTTTGGCCTGGTAAATCGGTGGCATCCAGCAGGTCATCGAACGGAACCAACCCCTCCACGTGGGTGAAAATCGTCCGCGAATGCGTGGCGAAGTCCTCGGGACCCGTCCGGTAGCCCGCCTTTTGCGCCAGCAGCGAATGCTTGCCGCTCGAATCGATGTAGTACGCGCCTTCAAAGGCCCCGCCGTCCGTCGCAATGCGCATGCCGTCCCCGTCGATTTCCACGGCCTCGATCCGCGTTTCATCGAGGTAGTCGCAGCCGTACCGCTTGGCCGCTTCGAGCAGGTACACGTCCACGTCCTCGCGCATCAGGTGGCTCTCGCTGTAGAACGGCAGGTGCGGCGGAATGAGCTGGTGGCACTGGTCGCCCTGCATGGCTTGGCCGCGCTCGTGGTAGGCAAACCCGATGCTGTGCTTGATGCCGCATTGCGGTGTGATGTGGTCGACGATGCGGTCGGCGTGGCTGAGGTGCTCGATTTCCGGAATCCCGAAGGTTTTGCCGAGGATGAAAGGCCAAATCGCGCTCTGCGGAAGCAACGCTTCCCCCAACGCAAACCGCGGGTGCTTGCCCAATTCAACGATCAGGACCTTCAGCCCGTGCTTGGCGAGGATGCACCCGAAGGAAGTGCCGGCAATTCCACTGCCAGAAATGATGACGTCGTACCGCATTGTGTTACCGTTTGGTCCGGTAAGATAGCGGTTCAGATTTAGTTCGGGATTTCGCTCCCCGGCAGCTCTCGCGCCACCACGCCGTCCGGGCCGTAGAACTTCCACGTCCCGGTGGGCC
>JALQTD010000308.1 GCA_023264155.1 Flavobacteriales bacterium
ACGCCTTCCACGGCATTCGGCGCGGAACGGAAGCTCCACGTGTCGAGCAACACGACCAACACGTCGCGGCGCGCTCCGTCGAACAAATAGCTCGCGTAAACCCCTTCGCGCTGCCGCCGCACGGACTTCACGGGATCCTCCCAGAAATTCAGGAACGCCTCCTTGTCGCCGCCGTCTGAATCGTCCCACGTGGCCAGCATCCGCGTGGCCGATTTCATGCGCAAGAAAGACGAATCCTGCCCGAGCGCGCGGTAGGCCGAGGCCAACGAATCGGGGTGTTGAGGCATGACGTTGTCCCCGATCCAAATGAACACGTCCGGCCGCCGGGCGGCCAAGGTGTCGAGCAAGCTGAGCGAGCAAGCATCGCCTGCGCACCCCCCGAACCCGATGCGGCGCACTTCCTTCCGGACGTTGAAGTCGGCGGTTCTGGGCGCTTGGGGCGGGCGGATGACAATGGGGTCCGGGGACTCGGTGCATCCGATGAGCAGGAGGGTGGCCAGCAGGAGGGGGAGGCGCATGGGGTCAGAGGGAGAACTTGACGGGGATGGCGTATTGCACGCGGACGGCCTTGCCGCGTTGGGTTCCGGGTTGGAAGGCGGGCATACCGGCTAGAGCTTTCGTGACCTGGTCGTCCAGTTCGGGCCCCACGCTGCGGACGATTTCCACGTTGCTGATGCTGCCGTCGCGCTCGACCACGAACCGGGCGATGACGGTGCCTTCCATGTTGTGCTTGCGCATCTTGCGGCTGTAGGACACGTGTTCCGCGATGTACTGGGCGATGCGGGCGTTGGTGCAGTTGGCGGCTGCGTCCGATGTGGCTTCGGCCGTGCAGGTGGACCAAACAGGCATCTGCTCCACGTATTCAAGCGGGGTGTCGCCGTCGGTTTGGGCCGCGGCGGAGGCCGTGAGGGCCGCGGCGAACAGGGCGGCGAGGAGGGGCTTCATCATGCCGCCAAGTTACTCGAAAATGACGGGACAGGTGGTGCCCTGCGGGGTGCGGACGAAGTGCAGGCCGGGGCCGTTTGGCGTGCTCAGGGAGAGGCCGTGGAGGGTGTGCCAGGCCGTGGGAACGAACGGGAGGGAGGGGAGCGTTCCGGCCGGGGCGGGGTTCGGGTGGATGCCGGCACAATCGGGATCGGGGGTGCGGGTTGCCGGGAGGGCGTTGGCGGCTTCGGGGTGCCAAACCCGCATCCGGGCAATCGGTTCGCCCCAGGCGTCCTCGGCGCGCCCGAAGACCGCCATCGCTTCGCCGTTCCAGGCGCCCCGAGCGGCTTGCCACCCTTCGGCTCCGGGCAGGATTTGGCCTGAAACCGGCCCCTCGGCCTCCCAACGGCCCACCAGCGCCCCCGCCTCGCTCGCCCCCCACGCCGTCC
>JALQTD010000309.1 GCA_023264155.1 Flavobacteriales bacterium
GGAGCCCAGCTCAGCGCCCTGCCCGGCGTCCACGCCATCACCGACGTCACCGGCTTCGGCCTCCTTGGCCACCTCCTGGAACTCGCGGAAGGCGCCGGCCTCAGCGCCACCCTCGACCTCACGAGCGTCCCCTTGCTCATCGGCGACCGCCTGCGCGATTACCACGCCCAAGGCGCCGTCCCCGGCGGTGCGCGCCGCAACTGGGCGAGCTACGGCGACCGCGTGAGCCCCGTCGAGGGGTTCGACCGCGACATCCTCTGCGATCCCCAAACCTCCGGCGGCCTCCTCATCTCGGCGTCCCCTGAAGCCTCCCCCGAAGTGGAAGGCCTCCTGCGTGAAGCCGGCTTGCATGCCGACTCCATCGGTCACCTCACCCCCTCAATCGGCGGCCCGACCATCGGCTGGGCTTAACGCTTAACGCCTACCGAACCGGAAAGTGCACGGTCACCCGCTTCTCCGCGACCCCGCGCCCCGTTAACCAGTTGAACGTCAAGTAAGCCATTCCCGAAGGGGCTTCGAACGCGACCTCGTAACGGTCACCGGCCACACGCGTTCCTGCAAGGTCCTTCCAATCCCACGACCGGTCGAGCCGGGCGTTGGTGGGAACGTACAAGGCGCATCCGCCCGACAACTGCACGTCCAAATCCGCTGAATCCCCCTCGATCACCAGCACGCCGTTCGCGAACGAAACGTGCGGCGTCGAGAAGGCCTCACCGAGGGCGGTGGCCGCCATCTTGTCCTCGTGCTCCAGTTCGGCTTGGTAGTAATCTTCGCGCACGAACTCGGCGTCGACAGAGAAGCACTTGAAGCCCATGTAGACCATCAGCCCGACCCACCCGATCAGTGCGAGTGCCAACCCGTGGCCCCAATTGAATTTCAGCTTGCTCATGTGTCAGTGTTTCATGCCCGGAATGGGGCCGGGGAATTCGGTTTTGGCCTTGGCGATGACGCCTGTAGCGTCGCTCAACACGAGCTTGAACTTCGCCCGGTCCTCGCTCAATCCGGACAAGGGCGTTCGCAGGAAGAAGACGCCTTCGACCATCTCATTTGCGGGCACCACGAGGGGCTCTTCGCCGACCATTTCCAGCAGGAACCGCTCATCATCTGGAGCCAACGTGACCAACAAGGTGTCGCTGGATTTGTTGACGAGCGAGTAGCGGTAGAGGTTGGAGATGTTGCCCGCATCGTCGATTTGGTACATGCTGCCCGCCGTGCGGAACACGTTCATTTCGATGGACGACCGGAAAAAGATGAGTCCGAAGAACACCATGGACAGGGCGAACAGCACGGCGATGTAGGCCTTCGCGCGGCCCGTCAAAGCGAACGGTTTCTTCTGGGCGATGGAATTCTC
>JALQTD010000030.1 GCA_023264155.1 Flavobacteriales bacterium
TGCCAGGACGACACCGCTTGCAACTACAATCCCGAAGCAACCGACGAAGACGGCTCCTGCACCTATGCTGACGAAGGTTACGACTGCGACGGCAACTGCCTCGTCGACACCGATGGAGACGGCGTGTGCGATCCATTTGAAATTGAAGGCTGCCAGGACGATACCGCTTGCAACTACAACCCCGAGGCGACGGATGAGGACGGCTCCTGCACCTATGCTGACGAAGGCTACGACTGCGATGGCAACTGCCTCGTAGACACCGACGGCGACGGTGTTTGTGACCCGTTTGAAATTGCGGGTTGCCAGGACGACACCGCCTGCAACTACAACCCGGAGGCAACCGATGAAGACGGAAGCTGTGAGTACCCTGAATTTGCTTACGACTGCGATGGCAACTGCCTTGTGGACACCGATGGTGACGGGGTTTGTGACCCACTCGAAATCCCCGGTTGCATGGATACGGATGCGTGCAATTACAACCCGGAGGCGACGGATGAAGACGGAACGTGCACCTACCCCGAAGTGGAGTACGACTGCGACGGCAACTGCCTCGTAGACACCGACGGGGATGGCGTATGCGACGCATTCGAAGTCCCAGGATGTACCGACGACAACGCTTGCAATTACAGCGACGTAGCCACCGATGATGATGGCTCATGCACCTACCCGGATGAAGGGTACGACTGCGCGGGCAATTGCCTCGAGGACACCGATGGGGATGGTGTGTGCGATCCGTTCGAAATTGCCGGATGCACGGACCCCAATGCGTGCAACTACGACCCCGCGGCGACGGATTACGACGGCAGCTGCACCTATGCCGAAATGGAGTACGATTGCGACGGCAACTGCCTCGTGGATACTGACGGAGATGGCGTTTGCGATGCCTTCGAAGTTCCGGGTTGCACGGATGACGCGGCCTGCAATTTTGACGTGGAAGCAACGGACGAAGATGGCTCGTGCAGCTACCCGGAGATGGGCTTCGATTGCAACGGTGATCCCTTGCCCTGTGAGGCATGCTACGCCGTCTTTGCACCTGCTTTGGAAGACCAAACCCTGTCCTGTGCAGAGAGCCTGCCCACCGAACCTTGGGAGGTGACCGCCACGGGATTCTGCACCGGAGAGGAGCTGGACGTAACGGCGTTCGTGGCCGATTTGTCAGGCGGGGTGATTGAAAACACGGCCGTCACGGCGTACGGGAGCGGACCGGACGCCGCGATCCGGATCAACGGTTTGGCGCAAGCGGGGTTGACTCCAACGGACCTGTGGTTCGAGGACGGAGCGCTGTCGGTCACGCGTTACAGCAACGGGACGGCCCGATTGACGGGGGTGGTGCGGAACAATGTGAACCCGGATTTGGCCTGGGAAGTGCACATGGTCTTTGAAGGCGAACAAGCGGCGGATGAGTTCCTCGCTGAAAGCCCCTTCCACGGGCTGATCACCGCTTACGGCTGCAACCCCGATCCCGCGGAAATGAGCACCTACCTGCTCAAAGGCGACCAAAGTTACCTTCAAGGGATGGGCGCGCTTGCGGGTTCGTACTTGGCGTTGACGCACATGCCGTTCACCGGCAGCAAGCGGTTCCAACTGGGCGATGGGGCGAATGGCCACAATTGCCAGTACGGACTCGGCGGTTGGTTCTCTTGGGAAGGTGCGGTATTGGGTGAAGAGGTCATGGGACTCGTGGGCGACTTGGTGGTCGACCTCAGCGAAGACCAGGTCGTGGAACCGCTCACCTGCAACCAAGATGCGGTGGACGTGATTTACACCGCCTTCGATCCGACGTGCAACCTGTTCTGGAACACGACGCAGCACTTCGAAGTGGTGGACACCGACGCGCCGATCTTTGTGAGTGGGCCAGCGGACCTGGTCATCACGTGTGGCGAGGTGCCCGAAGTGGCGGGATTGGACGCGTTTGTGGTGGAGGAAGGATGTGCGAATGCGCAAGTGGATTTGGCCTACGTGGGTGAGACAAGCCAAATCGGAGACTGCGGGAGCGAATTCCTGATCACCCGCACATGGGAAGCCACCGACTGCCTGGGCAACACCAGCCAGTACGTCCAAACCATCACCGGCTTGGACGATACCGCTCCCACCATCACGGACCTGCCGAGCGACATCTACTTCAGCTGCGACGAAGACGTATTCTACCTCGAACCGGTGGTCACGGACGACTGCAGCGAGGTCACGCTCACGCACACCGTCGAGGACGTTGCCCTCTGCGGCGCCACCTTCGACCGCATCATCACGTGGACAGCCACCGACGCGTGCGGCAACACGACCGTTGGAACCCAAACCCTCCACGTCGAGGACTTGGCCCCACCGGTATTCACGAATGCCGTCGCTGAAGTCGCCATCTCGTGCGGCGAAGTCGATTCCGTCGGCGTAGAAGCGGAGGACAATTGCGGCGACGTCGCCCTCGACTACACGGATGCCTACATCGCCGGCGGCTGCCTCGGTTCAGCTGGAACCGTGGTGCGGACTTGGTCAGCGACCGATGCGTGCGGCAACACCGCCTTCTTTACCCAAACCATCGAGCTCATTGATGGCATCGCTCCCACCCTGTCCATCACGTGCGTGCCGGATGTGGTGGTTTCGAACGGAACCGCCTGCGATGCCGACACTTCGGTGGAAGCACTCGGCGTGCCCACCTACGAGACCAGCGACAACTGCGGCCAGGTGGAAGTGACGATCACCACCACCGACGGCCCTGCGACCTACACCTGCTCCGGCTACACCTTCGAGCGGACGTACACCTTGATGGCCATGGACGATTGCGGCAATGCGGCCCTGGCCAACTGCAGCAACACCATCACCGTCGAGGACACCACCGGTCCGACCATCACCCTGTCGTGCCCCGAGGACGTGACCATCATCAGCGGAGCGGATTGTTCTGCTGACTTCGGCGTCGCGGCTACGGGCATGGCCACCGCCACGGCCATCGACGACTGCGAAGGCGACGTGGAAGCGACCGTGACCTACACGGATGGTCCATCTACCGCGCTGTGCGGCTCCGGCAGCTACCAGTTCGAACGCACCTTCACCGCCTCCGCTACGGACGGTTGCGGCAATGCCGCGGAACCGGTGAGCTGCACCCAAACCATCACCGTCACCGACCAAACCCCACCGACCTTCAATGGGTTCAGCCCCATCGTACCCGTGGCGTGCGAGGCCCTTGGCGATGTCGATGACGTGAATTACTTGCCGCTCACCGCTGCTGACGGCTGTGACGCATCCCTCGACTACGCGGTTACCGCCGTGCTGACAGGAAGCGGGTGCCCGGGCACGTACTTGCGGACTTGGACCGCGACCGACGACTGCGGCAACACCGCAACGGCTGAGCAGTACATCACCCTCTTCGACAGCCAAGACCCCGTCCTGACCGTGCCCGAAACAGCCACCACGGCTTGGGACGAAGCAGGCAACTGGTCCATCGATCTCCAAGCCAGCGCTTCGGACAATTGCACAGCGACCGAGGACATCGTGGTGACCTTCATCGACGGCCCGGGCAATGTGCTCTGTGCGGGAGATGACGCCACCCCGGAAGGCACCATGGAGATCGTTCGGATGTGGACCGCGGAGGACTTCTGCAACAACGACACCCCCGCAAGCACGGTCATCACAGTGGAAGACCTCAACGCTCCGGTGCTGACTGCCGAACCGGTCACGGTCGGTTGCGCGGCGTACGATGCCACCACCGACTTCGGCGGGTGGATCGCGGCGGACAACGTGGACACCGAGGTAGCCGTCACGTGGAGCGATGCCGTACCCGCGGACGCCACAGGCTGCTACACCGTCATTCGGACCCTCACGGCGGTCGACGATTGTGGCAACACGTCGGAGGTGGACCAAATCCTGACCATCGAAGACACCACGCCACCTGTCTTCATCGAAGTCCCAGCCGATCAACACGTTGCCTGCACGGAGCTGCCCTATGCTCCCGTTGCCACCGACGATTGTTCCGACGTGACCATCGATGAATACCGCACCGTCGAATCCAGCGACGACTGTGGCAATGTGACCGAGGTCGTTACCCTCGTGGCCATGGACGCCTGCGGCAACAGCGCCACCGCGCAGTTCACCATCACCGTCCTCGACGACCAGGCGCCGGAATTCACGACCGCCCTGCCGGCTGACACAACGGTATCGTGCTCGGCTGTTCCTTCGGCCGATGCGCTCGAAGCCACGGACAATTGTGGCGCCGCCATCGAAGTGGTGTTCACCGAAACGTTTGAGGCGGGAGATTGCGCGGGATCGGGCATGTGGACTCGGATTTGGACCGCCACCGATTGCTCCGGCAATGCCGCTTCACACACCCAGGTCGTCACGGTTGAGGACACCACCCCGCCGGTATTCACCAGCGTCCCGGCCGATCAACTCAACGACTGCACCGAAGCCCCCTACACGGCGCAAGCGGTCGACGCCTGCTCTGACGTGACCATTACCGAGGAGCGCACCGTGCTCAGCGAAGGTGATTGCGGCATGTACAGCCATTTGGTCACCCTCACGGCCACCGATGCCTGCGGCAACGCGGCCACCGCCACCTTCACCATCACGGTGGAAGATGACGCGGCTCCCGTGTTCAACGAGGCGCTGCCGGCAGACTTGACCGCCGCGTGCGATGCCATTCCCGCGGCAGCTACCTTGACGGCGACGGATGCGTGCGGTGCGGTGGACGTCACCTTCGACGAGTCCTTCGAAGCCGGAGCGTGCGAAGGGGAAGGGGTGATCACGCGGACGTGGACGGCTGCCGATTGTTTGGGCCAAACCAACCAGCACACGCAAATCATCACGGTCGAAGACACCACTCCCCCCGTCATCGTGGCGGAAGCGGAATGGGTAATGGCGGTGGAGGAATTCGTCGAAGACTCGACGTACGCGGAAGCTGTGGACGGTTGCTCCGCAGCGACCTTGAGCATGGAGGAAACGTGGACTGCCGACGGCGGGTGCACCGGAACCATCATTCGGACTTACGTCGCCGAGGATGCGTGCGGCAACACCTCCGCTCCATTCGAGCAGCACTTCATCTTGATCGACACGATTGCGCCGGTGATCAATGCCGTGCCGGAGGATGCGACCTATGCGTGCGATGAGGAGATTCCGGTGGAATACCCACTGGTTTTGGACAATTGCGATCATGTTTTGGACTACAGCTACACCGACGTGATTGTGGACGAAAATCCGGCGGATGCGGCATACCAAATCCAGCGCACGTTCGCCATCACCGATGATTGCGGCAACACGGCGACGGCCACCACGACCATCAGCATCGTCGACGTGGCAGCGCCCGAACTCGCCTTCATGCCGACCTGGACGGTGCAAGGCCCTGAAGCCTGGAACACCGACCTCCTCGCGGCATACCAGCCCGTGGTGCAAGATGTATGCTCCCCCGAAACGGGCGGCGGCGGTTCGGCAGCGGGAGCCCTTGCAGGCACTGGCATGCCCGGCACCTGGACCTACGAGCTCATCCCCGGCGCTTGCGAAGGCACGTTCGCCATTGAGGTGCTCTACAGCTTCATCGACGCCGACGGCAATGAACTCGAGGTGCCCTTCTCGATGGGCTTCGAGGACACCGCTGCTCCCACGTTTGCAAGCGTACCCGGCAACGCGGCCATCAGCTGCGATGCGGACCTCCCGACCGAACTCGCCACCGGCACGGACAACGGCACCTCGGCTGCGAACCTCGTCGCCTCGTATTCCGACCTGTTCGAAGCAGGTGCGTGCCCCAATACCGGCACCATCACGCGGACCCACGTTTTGACCGACGCTTGTGGCAACAGCGCTTCTGCCGAGCAAGTCATCACGCTCATCGACACCACCGCTCCGGTCTTTGCAGGCGAGCTGCCCGCCGACACGGTGGTGGCCTGCGGAGCGCAAGTGACCTTGCCCGAACTCGCCGCAACCGACAACTGCGGCGGGGACGTGAGCGTGGCATTCGCCGCGGACACGGCCATGGGGGGCTGCGATGCCGAAAGGACGGTGACCCGGATTTGGACCGCAACCGATTGCAGCAACAACGCCACGGAGCACGTCCAAGTCATCACGGTCATCGACACCGTCGCACCGGTCTTCACGTCCATCCCAACGGGCACCTTGACCCTCGCATGCGGCGACCCCGTGTACACCATCGAAACTTCGGACAACTGCAGTGCAGTCACGGTCACCGAGTCCATTGACGTGCTTTCAGCCGACATTTGCGGAAACAGCACCGAACTCGTCACCGTGACCGCCACGGATGCCTGTGGAAACGCAACGGTAGCCAGCTTCACCATCGAGCGCGTAGACGAGGAGGCTCCGGTTTGGACCGCAGCATTGCCCGCCAACACCACCGCTGAATGCGACGCCATCGAGGCGGCCGCTACCCTGACGGCGACCGACGCCTGTGGTGCAGCAACCGTTGCATTCAGCGAGGCCACCACCGACGGCTCGTGCACGGGCACCTATACCTTGACGCGGACGTGGACCGCCAGCGATTGCAGTGGCAACAGCATCGTCCACACGCAAGTCATTGAGGTCAACGACGGCACCGCGCCGGTCTTCGACCAAATACCAACCGACTCCATCGGTTCTTGCACAGAACCTGCGTTCAGCTACCACGCCACCGATGCGTGCGGCACGGTCACGTATGAAGAAACGCGCACTACGCTCAGCTCCGATGATTGCGGCAACTACACGGACGAGGTCACGGTGAGCGCTTCGGATGATTGCGGCAACACCAGCAGCATCACCTTCCTCATCGGCGTTCAAGACAACGCGGCGCCAACCTTTGATGGGGCATTGCCCGAAGACATCACAGCGGCCTGTGGCGACATCCCCGCTGCGGTCACCTTGACCGCCACCGACGCTTGTGCGGGCACCACGGACGTCACGTTCACGGAATCCACGGACGAGGGAGCATGCGATGGGGAATCCCTCATCACCCGCACGTGGACCGCTACGGATTGCAGTGGAAACACCGCTCAACACGTACAAATCGTGACCGTGACCGATGGGGAGGCGCCGACCATTGCGCTCGAAGCGGCCACCATCGAAGTGACGTGCGAGGAATTTGATGGCAACATTGCGTACGCAACGGCATCGGACAACTGCAGCGGCAGCTTGGCTTGGACATGGACAGACGAAGCGACCGACGGAGGATGCGGGGCCGGAGCGTTTGAGCGGACCTACACCGCCACCGACGCGTGTGGCAACGCAGCGACCGCCACCCAGACCATCGTCTTGTTGGACACGACTCCGCCAACCTTCGTGGGCTCGTTGGCAACGGATACCATCGGCTGCGACGGCACGTTGCCCGATGAACTGCCAGAAGTCACCGACAACTGCGGTGGGGCCGTGAACTTGACCTTCACGGAGGTGGTCACTGATTCAGGCATTGCCGGCAACTACACCGTTGAGCGGACGTACACCGCCACGGATGCCTGCGGCAACGCGGCCCAAGCCACGCAAACCTTGGAGGTGGTCGATCAGACGGCTCCGGTCTTTGATGCCACCCCGGGGGCGTTGATTTTGACCTACGAAGCGTGGCTTCTCGTGGACTTCCTCGACTACGCACCGAGCTACTCGGATGCCTGCGACAGCGAAGCCACGATTGAGGTGACCACGGAAGTCATTGCGGAGACGTGCACGGGAACGTTCGTCGCCTTGATCACCTACACCGCGACGGACGCTTCGGGCAACAGCGCCTTTGTAACCACGACCGCTACGGTGACGGATGCGGCAGCGCCGACCATCACGTATGAGCCGGCGGATTTGGCGGTGTCGTGCGATGAGGAGGTGCCATTCGAGTGGATTGTTGCGGTGGACGATGCGACGGCGGATGCGGATTTGGCCTATGCCTACACGGATAGCGTGATTGAAGGCATTTGTGAGACGGAATACCAAATCCTGCGGACGTTTACCGTCACCGACGCGTGCGGCAACAGTTCGACAGCTGAGCAACTGCTCACCATCTCCGACACCACCGCACCGGTCCTCTCCGGCGCTTGCGCAGCGACGAATGGTGAGACCATCCCGCTCTGTTTCGACGATTACGACGGCGGGTTCACCTTGCCAGAAGCGTGTGAACTGACCGTAGCCGACAACTGCGATGCGGGAACCGAAATCGTGTACGAAGAGAGCATCCTGCCGGCCTTGCCCGCGGGCATGGACGTGACCCTCGGGTATTGCACGGTGACCACGCCGGAAGCGGTGTGGGAGGGTTCGACATGCGATACGTGGCTGCTGCCGGCGTTCGGTTTGCCACACAGCCTGTACTTGGGCGGCCTGCCGGGCGATGCGTTCTACGGTTCCGTTTCGGGCACGGTGATGCATTTGGAGGACGATTCGTGGGTGTTGAGCCAAACCGTGGTCTCACTCGACAACCCCAACGCGGGCTGGACCATCGACGTGGTCTACGATCCGGGAATGGACTGGACCGCTTGGATGGCACAACCCGGTCCGCAATCCTACCGCTACGAATGCGGTCAGATGGTGGACGACCACATCAACTGGGAATACCACCTGATGAGCTCCGGCACCTTGACGGGGTGGGGTGATTACGCGGGTGCGTCCTTGAACTTGACCCACCAACCTTCAAACGGCTACTACGGCATGCAGTTGGGCTACGGTGCGAACACGAAGAACAGCAACTTCGGCTACAGCGGAGAGTTCTTCTACACCGGCACCTTGAACGGCTCGTCGGTTTCGGGCTCGGGCGACCTCTTCGGGGACCTCGACTGCACCCAGCCGGTCACCGTCACCCGGACCTACACCGCCACAGACTGCGCAGGCAATGCCTCCGTGTTCAGCTACACCTACTCAGCGGAATCCTTGGCCTGCTTGCCGAATCCACCGGTTCCCGGTCCGTACGAACCTGAACCGGATGGTGGTGGGACAAGTGGTTTGGCCACACAAGGAACCAACATCCGCATCACCAGTTTGCAACCCAACCCTGCAAATGAATACGCCTCCATGTCATTCGAACTGGGAGAAGCAAGTCCCATCACGGTCCTGCTCTACAACAGTTCCGGACGGGTCGTCAGCGAATTGTTCAAAGGTTACGTGCCTGGCTTGCAGCAGCAATGGGTGCAGTTGAACACCGAGCATTTGCAACCTGGTTTGTACACGGTATTGGTGAGCAGTGATCACGAACGGGCAACCGAAACCCTGATGGTGATCCATTGATGCTCAAATCGCAATGGGTGGCAACACCCCCAATTCGCCGGAAAGCCGTCCCTGAGGGGGCGGCTTTTCTGCGTATTTTTAAGGCATGGAACACATCAGCTACCACTTCATCAATCGGGCGTGCGGATGGGTTTTGGCCTGTGTGCTCGCCCTGCCTGCAGCGGCGCAAAGCGACTACGGCTTCCCGTACAATCCGGATTACGACAACAACGGTGAAATCGAGATCGGGGACCTGCTCCAATTCCTGCCTTGGTACGGCGGGACCTTTACGGCGGAAGGCGTGCTGCCTGTGGCCGGGGGAGGGACGGGGAGCACCCACCCAGCGGCAGCCCGGGATTCTTTGGGCTTGTCCATGTTGCAGGACACCACCATCGGCAACACCGATTACGCGTACATCCACGGTGCGCTGCGCGGAGAAACCACGTTCAGCCACGGCCTGAACGCGAATGCCACTGGCGCGTTTGCACAAGCGAGCGGACTGAACGTGACCGCCTCGGGCGCTTACAGCCACGCCCAAAACCGTTTGACGAATGCCACCGCGACTTGTTCCAGCGCGGCCGGTGAAGGCTCCACGGCAGCCGGCGTCGCGTCACACGCCCAAGGCATGAGCTCCTACGCCTCCGGCACGGCCTCCCACGCGGAAGGGTATGCCACCGACGCCACCGCGAACTACGCCCATTCCGAAGGATACGTCACCTTGGCCAGCAACACCGCGGCGCACGCAGAAGGGTACTTGACCGACGCCACCGGGCTCTACAGCCATGCGGAGAACCGTTCCAGCGTCGCGTCCGGCACGGCCTCCCATGCAGAAGGCGACGCCACCCTGGCGAGTGGCAGCAATTCCCACGCAGAAGGGTACCAATCCGATGCTACGGGCTACGCGGCCCACGCAGAAGGGTACCAAACCGTGGCCAGCGGCTTATACAGCTCATCACACGGGCGCCAAACCCAGGCCCTGAATACCTCCTCAGCCGCTTTCGGACTTTCGACCGTAGCCGATGCCGATCAAAGTTTCGTGGTCGGCCAATACAACGCACTCGAACTCCCCGGCATGCTGTTTGCCGTCGGCAACGGTGCCATGCAAGCACGCGGCAATGCCCTCACGGTTTACGTCGATGGCCACGTTGACATCCCGGGCACGCTCACCGTCAACGGACAAGACCAAACCGCGACCATCGATTCCCTCACAAGCCGCGTGAACGAATTGGAGGCCGCAGTCGAACTCCTCATCCAACAAGTGGAAACCTTGATGCAAGGGCAATAAGGCACATGCCCTGCATGCGAAAACGGCCGGGTTGCAGCAATTGCAACCCGGCCGTTTTCATTCGATGCAGCAGGCTTTAGTCCACGCCCATGCCGCCGAACTGTCCCGAACCTGCCGTGATCCGGTTGGTGTGGATGCTGCGCGCCGATAGGCCGTCCTCGACCACGACCGGGGCGCTGCACACCCACGCTCCCATTGCTTCGTCCCAAACAAAAGGCGAAGCCGCTTCTTCGTGTTGGATTTCCCGGATGGCGTGCACCACCGCCGCCATTCTGCGGGACTGAAGTTCCACCACTTGCATCAACCACTCGACTTGCTGGGTCAACTCGTCGACGGTTTCGGCCGGCACCACTTGGGGCACTTCCACATCTTGACCGAAGATGGCCAGCAATTCCATCAGGTCATACGTGGCGATGTTGCCGTTGGCATTCGCATCGGGGTTGTAGATCCACGGACCTTGTGGGTCGGGGGAGGCATCGGTTTGGGCCACCGCAGAAGCAGCAACCGCCCAAGTCATTCCTGCCGCAGCGAGGAGGGAGTAGAACGTGTTCAGGCGCATGTTAACGGGATTTGATGCTACAATGTAGCCCACTCGTCGAATCGCCCCGCCCAGGATTAACCAAAAATCTGTTAGCCCCGGACACAAAAAACCCGCTTCCTGGCATGGAAGCGGGCCTTCGTTCCCCGACCAGGACTCGAACCTGGAAAAACGGCACCAAAAACCGGTGTGTTACCATTACACCATCGGGGAGTGATTACCTTTGACGCCTGAGCGACATCGAAAATCGAGCGCGAAGATAATAAAAAAGCACACTCGCCCCAACCATCTCCCGCATGGAAATTTTGAACTTCATTGACGGTCGCCACGAACCGGCCACCCAAGGTGCGTGGTTGGACAACATCGAACCCGCTACCGGTAAGCCATACGGGCGGTTGCCCCGTTCGAGCGCTGAGGATGTGCAACGTGCCATGGACGCGGCGCAACGGGCCTTTCCAGCTTGGGCAGCCACCTCGGTAGAAGAGCGCACGGCGTGCCTCAGCCGGCTTGCCGACCGCATTGCCGCACACTTTGACGAACTCGTCGCCGCGGAATCGAAGGACAACGGCAAGCCAGAGCGCTTGGCTGCAGCCGTAGACATCCCCCGAGCAGAAAAAAACCTGCGCTTTTACGCCTCGGCAGCCCAACAATACCTCACGGAAGCGAGCATGTCCGGGGGCGCAGGACAACTGCACTACGTGCACCGCAAGCCCCTCGGGGTGGTGGGCGTCATCTCGCCGTGGAACTTGCCCCTGTACCTGTTCACGTGGAAAGTGGCACCGGCTTTGGCCATGGGGAATTGCGTCATCGGCAAGCCCTCTGAGATCACTCCCGCGACAGCCTACCTGATGTCGCAGTGGATCACCGAAGCCGGCTTCCCGCCCGGCGTGTTCAACATCTTGCACGGCCTGGGCGCCGAAGTCGGAGAAGCCCTGGTGACTCACCCCCAGATCAAGGCGATTTCATTCACCGGTGGAACGGCCACAGGTCGCCACATTGCGCGCGCCGTGGCAGGCACTTCGAAGAAGACCACGTTCGAGCTCGGAGGGAAGAATCCGGCCATCATCTTTGACGACTGCGATTTCGAATTGACCTTGAAGACGGTGGTCCGATCAGGCTTTGCGAATCAAGGCCAAATCTGCCTCTGCTCCAGCCGATACCTCATCCACGAATCCATTTACCCGGCCTTCCGCGACGCCCTCGTCGACATCGTCAGCCGCATGCGTGTCGGCGATCCACAGTCCCCGGACACCAAGATGGGCGCTGTCGTCAGCGCGGATCACCTCGAAAAAATCCTCTCCTTCGTGGGCAAGGCGAAGGAACTCGGCGGGCGCGTGCTGTGTGGCGGTGAGGCGACCCGCCCGGAAAGCGAACGGTGTGCAAGCGGCTACTACATGCAACCCACCATCATCGAAGGCCTCTCCCCCACCTGCGAAGTCAACCAGCAAGAAATCTTCGGGCCTGTGGTCACCTTGCAATCCTTCGCCACCGAAGAGGAGGCCATCGCCTTGGCAAATGGAACGGAATATGGGTTGGCCTGCACCATTTGGACGGAAAACCTGCGCCGAGCACACCGCGTAGCCGCACAAGTGGACAGCGGCATTGCGTGGATCAATTGTTGGCTCGAACGCGATTTACGGATGCCGTTCGGCGGAGTCAAGTCCTCGGGGGCTGGGCGCGAGGGCGGCACCGAATCCCTGCGGTTTTTCACGGAACCACAGAACGTTTGTGTTCAAATCAATTGATCGTCGCGCTGGACGAGCTCCTCTTCTGCACGTACCTTGTTGCCGTTCGTAAAGAACCAGGACAAATGGGCGTCTACCCAATCCATTCCCCGTTGGAACAGGGCCCATTTTGGCTTCAACTCAATCATCTTGCGGAACAATGATACGCAAACTTGACAATTTATGTTGCAACACATGAAAAAACCCCATTTGCACACCGGCACCTTCATCGGGGCCATCGGAGCAGCGGCCGTGCTCTCGGGTTGCGTTAGCATGAAGAGCTACGACGCGCTGGAATCGGAGCGGGATGCCCTGCTCGCGGAGCAAGCACAGGCGCGTTTGGCCCAAAACGATGCCGAAATCAGCCGGCGCGAGCTCGAAGGCCGGGTCAGCGTGCTCGAAGAGGCGCAACTCAGTTTGCAAGCTGACACCTCGCGCCTCGGTCGCGCCCTCGCCCGATGTGAGCAGCGGGCCGCAGAACTGACCGCCATGAATGAGGTCATTTCCGAGCAGAACGCCGGTCAACTCGCCACTATGATCAGCGAGAACGAGGCCCTGCTCCGCAGCATGGCGGTGACCCGGGAAGAATTGCAAGTTCAGGAGGACTCGCTCATTGCCTTGAGTGCTGACCTCGATGCCCGGAGCCGGGAGTTGGCCGCTCGTTCGGCCCGCGTGGAGGAATTGGAAGCCCTGCTCGCCGCCCGGGACGCCGCCGCCACCGCCCTCAGGAACCGCGTGGCCGAAGCGCTCCTCGGGTTCAAGGACCGCGGCCTGACCGTCGAGCAGCGGGATGGCAAGGTGTACGTGTCGCTCGAGGCGAAGCTGCTGTTTCCGTCGGGGAGCACGGCGATCAATCCGGATGGTCGGCAGGCGCTCTTGGATTTGGCCCAAGTGATTGCAAGCCAAACCGAGCTCGAAGTCATCGTTGAAGGCCACACCGACACCGATCAAATCCGCTCCACGGGCAGCATTCCGCGCAACAACTGGGAACTCAGCGTGCTGCGCTCCACCGCCGTGGTCGACCTCCTCACCGGTGCGGGCGGCGTGGACCCGGCCATGCTCACCGCCTCCGGGCGCAGCGAATACCATCCGGTCGACCCGGAGGACAAAGCGCGCAACCGGCGCATCGAAATCGTCCTCGCCCCCGACCTCGGCGAACTGTTCGACCTCATTCGGAACGATTGATTCGCGCAACCTGATGCGAAAAAAAAGCCCGGTACGCCATGCGCACCGGGCTTTTTTCTGCGGGAAGTCCGCTTACTGAATCGGCAGTTGGAACGACCCGAGGGAAATCGTCACGTTGTCCTCCGCTGCATCCACCACCGAACCGCTGAAGGTGCCGACGATGATCCCGCCAACTTGCGCATCCACGTAGGTGATGGTTACGTTGATGGTACCGCCGAATGACGTGCTGTATTGGTTTCCGCCCACCGCTACGTAAGTCGCTTCACCGGCAGGTGCCGTGGTGTCATCCAAGGTCATGGCTGCACCGTCCGTCCATCCCACGAGGGGCGGCTCGGGCAACACGAGGCCCATGCCTTGCGTCGTGACCGAAAGGCCCGCGATGGTGATCGTTCCCGTCGCGCCGTCGAGCGTAGCCGTGGCTTCAAAGTCCGCGAGGATGGTGGTTCCGTTCGCCTTCCAGGTCAAAATCGCCTCGCAATCCGGGCACGTGGAACCGCCGCAGTCGATGTAAAGCTCATCGCCATCGAGCAGGCCGTTCGTGCAATCGCCGTCCGTGGCGCACGCGTCGCAATCCGGGCCGCCGCAGTCGATGCCGATTTCGTCTCCGTTCATGATGCCATCCACGCACGAGGGACAGACTTCGCAATCGGGTCCGCCACAATCCACCCCCTCTTCGAGTCCATTGAGGAGGCCATCTCCGCAGAGTTCGCCACACGCCACACCGGTCTCACCGCCGCAGTCGATGCCGGTCTCACCGGGATCCAACACCCCGTTGAACGACGGATCGCACGGCTCACACGCGCCGCCACAGTCCACCCATTGCTCGCCGAGCAGCACATCGTACTGGCCGTTCTCGCACGGATCGCACGGCTCACAAATCGGGCCACCGCAGTCCACCAATTCCTCGCCGTTGTTCTGGATACCGTCGTAACAATTTTCAGGAATGCGGTTGTCCTCGTTCAGGCAACCCGCAAGGGCAATCAAGGCGGCTGCGAACGCCAAGAAGGAGATCGGTTTCATCATTCGTTTCAAAGCAGGCAAATTTTGCATCGGATGCGTTGTAAATTAAACAACCGCGACCAAGATACGCAGCAGGCGGGAACAACCGTCTTTTTTTGACGAACTTGCGCGCCCTAACGATCATGGAAGAGACCCCTTGGACAGCTGAACCCCGTCCCGATGCGCATCGGGTTGCGGACTTAGTAACGAACGCCGGCGTCAGCCCGTTGGTTGCATGGTTGCTCGTTCAGCGGGGCGTGTACAGCCCTGAGGCAGCGCACCGGTTCCTGCATCCCGAGGCCGACCACCTCATCGACCCGAGCGCCATGCAGGACATGGACGTGGCCGCCGATCGGTTGTACCAAGCCCTGCAACGCGGGGAGCGCATCATGGTCTACGGGGACTACGACGTGGACGGCACCACTTCGGTGGCCTTGGTGGCGGGGTACTTGCGGGGCATCGGGGCCGACATCCACCCGTATGTACCGAAGCGGTTGGACGAGGGGTACGGGGTCAGCCTCGAGGGAGTCGCGTTGGCCGCCACCCGGGGGTGCACGCTCATGATCACGCTCGATTGCGGAACGAAGGAGTTCGAGTCGCTCGCATTTGCGCGGGAGAAGGGCATCGACGTCATCGTGTGTGACCACCATTTGCCGGAGGAGGAGCTGCCACCGGTTTTGGCCTTGCTCAACCCGAAGCGTCCGGATTGCACCTACCCGTTTCAGGAACTGTCGGGCTGCGGCGTGGCGTTCAAGCTGTTGCAGGCGCTGGCGCACCGGATGGATTTTCCGCAGGAACACATCTTGGAGGAGCTGGATTTGGTGGCCATCAGCATCGGAGCGGACTTGGTGGACTTGGTGGACGAAAACCGCGTGCTCGCGCACATGGGGCTGAAGCGGCTGAAGGAGCTCGCGCGGCCGGGGTTGCGGGCCATGTTGCGAGCGGCCGACATCCGACAAGCTCCGGAGACCATCCGGGACATCAGCTTCACGCTCGGACCGCGCATCAACGCGGCAGGGCGGATGGGGGATGCGCAACTTGCGGTGAACCTGCTGCTCGAAACGTGCGAGAACGGGGCGGCGGAATGTGCCCGGTTGTTGGAGGAGCTGAATCGGACCCGCCGCGAAGTGGACGAAGAAACGACGCGACGGGCTGTCGGATTGGTGGATGGTGACTCGCGGAACACCTATTGCAACCTCGTTTGGGGGAAGGACTGGCACCGCGGGGTGGTGGGGATTGTGGCGAGTCGGCTGGTGGAGCACCGGTATCGGCCGTCCATCGTTTTGGCCCAAGAAGGCGCGATGCTCATCGGCAGCGCACGGAGTGTGGAAGGGGTGGACATCCACGAAGCGCTCGGAGCGTGCAGCGACCTGCTGATTCAGTATGGTGGACACCCGATGGCGGCGGGGCTGCAATTGCACTTGGACCAACTCGAGGCCTTCCGTGAACGGCTCGAAGGGGCCATACAGCAGCAGCTCGAGGGGCGGCAGCCGAAGCCGCCGGTGACGTACCATGCCGAGGTGCCCTTGGCCGAATTGACGCCGGACACCTACCGGCAAATCGACCAGCTCGAACCTTTTGGAACGGGCAATCCCATGCCGATTTTTCTCACCCGGCGGGTGCGGTGCGCTAAGCCGCCGCGGGCCGTGGGCACCGACGGCAAGCACTTGAAACTGTTCGTGACCGACGATTCCCTGAGCGGGTCGATTGAAGCGGTGGGGTTCAATTTGGGCCACCGACTGGAGGAAATGAAGGGGTGGTCATCCTTCGACATCGTGTTCACGCTGGTGCGCAACACCTGGCTCGAAATGCGTTCAGGGCCCGATGAGATCAAGCTGAACCTGCACCTGCACGACATCCGGAAGGCTCAGGACGGGGTGTGAAGGTGGACGTCGCGCTGTGGGAACGGTATGGTGATGCCGTGCTCCCGGAACAGCGCATCGATGCGGAAACGGATGTCGCTTTGGATGCGCTCGATGGTCCAGGGCGAGCGGATCCAAGACCGCACTTCAAAAACGAGGGCGGAATCGCCGAAGTCCTGGAACACTACCGTGATTTCTTCCGTTTCGCCGACTTCGGGCTGCTCGCGCATCGCTTGGGTGAGGAGCTGGCTGACGAGGGCCGTGTCGGAACCGTAGGCCACGCCGACTTGGACGTCGAGGCGGGTGCGGTCGCGCCCTTGGGTGAAGTTGCGCACGCTTTGGCCTGAGAACAAGCCATTGGGCAAGACGATCAAATCGCCCTTCCGGGAAACCACGCGGGTCGAACGCAGGTCAATGCGCTCCACCCGGACCACTGACCCGTCGATTTCCAACTCATCGCCCACGCGCACCCCGCCTTCGAAAAGCAGCACGAAGCCCGACACCACGTCGTTGAAAAAGCTCTGCAACCCGATGCCCACGCCGACCAGCAGCGCCGCCGACCCCGCGAACAGCACCTTCATCTCCACCCCCACCGCGCTCAACGCGGACATCCCCGCCACGAGGTACACCACGGTCCGCCACATCCGCCGAATCATGAACTGCTTGCCCAAATCCACCCGCCGGCGCAACATCGACCGGTTCAGGAACAAGCGCCCCATCCACAACAGCACCTGCGCGAGGACAAAAATCCCCGCCACCACAAAGAAATCCAGCACGGTCAGGCTGTACTTCCCAACCGTCACTCCCGACTCCAAAAACGCGCGCCAGCCTTCCATTTACAGCGGTAATATCGTGGTATTAAAGTACTTCGCAAGTTCGGACTTTTCGCGGTCCAACCCGACCCGCTCCCGCAGCAATTCGCGCGTGGCCTCCACCTCGTCTTCCCGCCCTTCGGCCGCCCGCAATTCCTGCCCGATTTCACGAATCCGCCGCTGGATGTTGTCCAGCCGCAGGTGGTGCATGGCATCGAGCAGCGCCTTCTCGAGGTGATCGCTCTCCACTTCCGGGTAAATGCCGTGCCGCAGCGCCCAGTTTTCGCTGACCACGTGTTGCACCATCATGGCGTCGGCCAAAACCCGCTGCACATCCACATCCTCAGCCGTGAGCAACTCCGTGAAGACGGGAATGCGGTGCTCGTCCAAACACGCCACCGCAAAGTCAATGACCTGCTGGAAACTCGGATGCTCGAAGTGAATGCGTTCCTCCTCGAGTGAGTGGATGACCCATTCGGCAAAGGGGTGCGCCTCGGTAGCCGGCTCCTCGCCTTCCTCGGATTCGATGGGGACGGCGACTTCCATGCCGCCGTAGTTGACCAACAACCGAATGAGGTCCTTCTCGAGGTGGTACCGGCGGGGAACGTCCAAGAGCGACGGCGCGGGGGCCGGTGCGGGTTCGTCGGCCCACTCCACGTCGATGGGCGGGCCGGGCGGACGCTCCGGTCCGGACCAGCCGGGCAGGGTGCCGTCGGGGCCGATGGACAAGCCGCCGGGCTCCATGTCGGGCGGCGGCGGCGCGGGCGGGGCAAGGCCGTCCGCCGGCGAAGGCGCGTCCCAAATCGGCGGCGCGCCCGAGTCCGGCGGCGGCGGCGGCACATCCAGCCTCGGCGGCGGCGGCATCGGAGCCGACGGGCGCGCCCCGCTGAGGCGGCCGCCCGAAGTGCGGGCCGTGCCGGCGGAGCGCTGGGCCCGCTCCTCCGCCTTGCGCTTCGCCTCGAGCTGCCGCAAGACCGCCTTGTTCACTTCGCCCTGAAGCAGTTCCTCCGAAACCGCGAGCTGCGTCGCGGAGGCCTGCAGGTACACGCTGCGCTCAATCGCGTCCGGAATGGCGGCAATGGATTCGACCACGCTGCGGACCGCTTCCGATCGGCGGAGCGGGTCGTTGCCTGCATCGGCGAGCAGGGCCTGGATTTTGAAGGCCACGAAGTCCTGCGATTCCTCCTCGACGAAACGCTTGAGTTCCGAAGCGCTGACCTTGCGGGAATAACTGTCCGGGTCGTCGCCGTCGGGGAAGAGCAGCACCTTGACCTTCAGGCCGGCGGCGAGAAGGAGGTCGATGCCGCGCAAGGAAGCGCGTACGCCCGCGGCGTCGCCGTCGAAGAGCACGGTGACGCGCTTGGTGAAGCGGCGGATGATCTTGATTTGGCCCTCCGTCAACGCCGTACCACTTGACGCCACCGCATGTTCCAGCCCCGCCTGGTGCAGCGCCATCACATCGGTGTAGCCCTCCACGAGCAGCACCCGGTCCTCCTTCGTGATCGCCGGATTTGCGAAGTGAATCCCGAACAGCACGTCACTTTTGTGGTACAGGGCGCTCTCGGGCGGATCCGTCGGCGAGGCGATCCGCCTGATCAACCTTGACGGGCTGGACGGCTATGCGCGGCTGGTGACGATTATGTCGTCGCTGCCCCGCCTTGATCGTCTGGGCGCGATTGCGCTGGCCGATAGCATCGCAGGCAAGGCGAACGAGGCGCGCTATGAGCTGACGCTGCATCTGATCGACCTGTTTCTGGCCCGACTTGCGCGCGCGGGCGTATCCGGCCCGCCCCAGCCCGAGGCCGCCGAGGGCGAGGCCCGCCTGCTGGCCCGCCTCAGCCCCGATGCGAATGCGGCGATGAAATGGGCGCGTCTGCATCAGTCTTTGGGCGCAACCGCGCGCCACGGGCGGGCGGTCAACCTTGACCCTGCCGCTTTGGTCATGGATATGGTTCTTGAGATCACGGCGGCAGCCTCCGCCTGAGCCAAGGACGACGCGATGACCGACCTCCCGCAGATTGTTGACAGCCACTGCCACCTCGACTTCCCCGATTTCGAGG
>JALQTD010000310.1 GCA_023264155.1 Flavobacteriales bacterium
CCTCTCGGCATTTCTCCGCAACTTCCCGGTGCTCTTTCTGTGTTGCCGGATCACAGCGCACCTGGCAGTAGTGAATCCAGCTACGAGGAGAACCGCTGACATACATCCGTGACATCGTGAGACCCTCTGGCAGAATCTTCCGGGCCACTTCCTTAGCAATGCCCTTCTTCAGCGCCTCTTGGTACGCCCAGTCTGCCTCTGTGATTATGCGTTTCTGTATGCCACGCCACCACTGTGACAGGTACAGATCGTCCGTTTCCAAGCTGCTCTGGCGGTTCTTCGAGTCTTGCAGGCGAGGCTCTGTTGGCTCTGCAAAACCCAACACAACCCCGTAGCGCTGCGAGAACTCTTGGAACGTGAAGGAGCGATGTCGTAAGATCTGCCGTGCAATGTCACGCGTGGTGTTGATCTCCATCGTGATGTTACCAATCTCAAACACACTCCAATGCCCTTCTCTCATGCAATACTGGAGGAGTTTAGAAGAGGTCTCCACGTTGCCTTGATTAGAAGGATTTGAAACACGCGCACAATAGGCCATGTGTTTTTCCAAATCTTCCGTCGCGGTCACTAGCTTTACTTCACTCATCTTTCACCTTCACATACTTGGTATTCAAAGTTTCAAAGTTCCCCTCCTCGTCTGGTAACGTCACAAGCAGCGATGTTCGCACTGTGCGTTGATAGCCAAGTTTGGGGTGATTTAACACGCCTTCGATGTTTGCGTAAAACTGTAGCGTTTCTCCGGGCCACTGTTGCAATCCAACAAACTCACGATACTCCACAACAGGCTTAGGCTGAGTCTCTCCGTCATGCCATTCTTCACCACTCTTCACCGCCTCTTCAAGCGCTCGACGAATCCCAAACACCACCATCCAGCGGGTTTCATCAGGGGACATATCAAACGTAAAGGTGGCAGACCCATCCTCATGTTCTTTAATTAGTTCCACTTGCATCTGTTAGCTCCTTTAACATATTTGCTGCGACTTGGTAGAAGTTGTGAGAATTTTTAACACGTTCATGGTTATCCAACAACACTTGAATTGCTTCCTCAATGCCAGCCTTCCAGCCAGCTTCAAAACTATGCCACCTACTCCCTGCGAGTCTCATCCCTTCGTCAGTCACTGGGACAGCGTAGGCTTCGTGTTCTCGCCACTTTTGGTATAGGCTATTCATATCTCAAGGCTTTCAATGATGTGCAGAATGTTCTCATTCAGGGCATTTATGCGGCTATTGAAGTTCTCTAGCTTGCGTCCCATAGGTGAGTCAGCGCACGGCAGAGATTCCTCCATAGTTTTGCATGGTGTTTCCCGCATAACAGGTGCAAGCCGTTGCGCTAGTGTAT
>JALQTD010000311.1 GCA_023264155.1 Flavobacteriales bacterium
GGTGAAGGCAGCCCATTTCGAGCAGCTCCTGCCGCTTGCCGACCACGCGGATGACGCCGTAGCCCATGATGGTGGTGCCCGGGTCGATGCCGAGGATGATCTGTTCTTTGACGGGGGGCGTGCGTGCGGCCATGCGGGGACTAAGGTACATTTGATGCATGAACAAGTGGCGGCTGATTTCGGTCCTCATTTCCCTCGGCGCGCTGGCGTGGGTGGGGTGGGAGCTCACGCGCCACGGGGTTTGGCGGGAGCCGTGGCCGCCGGTGGCGTGGGGCTGGATGGGCGCGTTGACGTTGCTGATGCCCGTGAATTGGGGCTTGGAGGTGGCCAAATGGCGGTTCCTGCAACCGGGACTCGCCTGGGGCCAAGCCGCCCGCGAAGTCCTGATCGGCGCGATGGCCGCCTTCCTCACGCCCAACCGGCTCGGGGACGTGGCCGGGCGGGTCGCCGCAGCGCCCCCGGAACGGCAGGCCCTGGCGGGCCGAGCGTTCGCAACATCGGCCGGGGCGCAGTGGCTTATGACGGCGGTGGTGGGTGTGGTAGCGCTCGGGAACTGGTGGGCTTGGGCGCTGCCGCCCCTGGCGCTGGCCGTGTTTTTCCGGTGGAGCCCGCAGCTGCCCCGGGCGTGGCGCGAGCGGTTCGAGTGGTTGCAAGCCGAGGCCGTTTCGGTGAAGCACCGGGCCGGGGCGCTGGGGCTGAGCGCGGTGCGGTATGCCGTGTTTTGGGCGCAGTTTTGGTGGGCGTTTCGGGCGGTGGGCTTGGCGCCGAAGTGGGGCGACGTGCCGTTGATTTTCCTGGGGAATGCCTTGGTGCCGAGTGCGGCGCTCGGGGAGCTGGGGGTGCGGGAGGCGGTGACGTTGGCGGTGCTGCGGCCGGAGGGGGCCGCCGTGGGAGCCGCGGCCGTGGCCGCCTTCGCGGTGTGGGCGGTGAACTTGGTGGTGCCCGCGGCGGTGGGCGCGCTGCTGAACCTGAAGCGGCGGTGATGTGGGCGCTCGTGGCGGGGTGGCTGGCCGTGTACGGGTGGCAGGTGCGCCGGTGGTGGCGCGGGTTGGAGCGGCCGGACACGCCGTTGGCGACGGAGGTGGAGGGGCTGACCGTGGTGGTGCCGTGTCGGAATGAGGAGGGGCGTTTGGGTGCGCTGTTGGGGGATTTGGCCTGGATGGCGGACCAAATCCTGGTGATCGACGACCACAGCGACGACGCGACCGCCGAGCTCGCCCGCCGCCACGGCGTGCGCGTCCTCCCCAACGCGGGCCACGGCAAAAAAGCCGCGCTGCGCACCGGATTCCAAGCCGCCACCACCCCCTGGGTCGCCACGCTCGACGGCGACGTCCGGGTC
>JALQTD010000312.1 GCA_023264155.1 Flavobacteriales bacterium
TTGGGCTGAAGCCCCGTGGGGATGGAGCATTGCCCAGGTGGAAAACGCCAAGACCGCAAGAAGGAACCTTTGCTTCATTCGCCCGGAAATTTAGCAAATTGAACACGCTGAAACAACACTCCGTCGAAATGAACCGCATCGCCCTGCGAATTGTTATCTGGTCATGAAAATAGACAAGGTGGTGGTCACAGGGGGAACGGGGTTGGTGGGGCGTGAAGTGACGAAGGCGCTGCTGCAGGCGGGTATGGAAGTAGTGGTCATGACGCGTTCTGTGGGGCGGCCTGCGGTGGAAGGGATGCGTTATGCGGAATGGGACGGCAGGGCGGTGGATCCGCTGGTTGAGGTGATGCGCGGGGCGAAAGCGGTGGTGCATTTGGCAGGGGAAAATGTCGGGCAGCGTTGGACCCAAGCGGCGCGAACACGCATTATGCAGAGCCGGGTGGAAGGCGGGCAAGCCGTGAAGGCCGCCATCGAAAGCCTGCCCGAACGTGACCGGCCGGTTGTGGTCGCAGCGAGTGCCATCGGCTGGTACGCAGACAGCCCGGACTGGCAAGCGGAAGGAGATGCCCGGGGGACGGGGTTTCTGGCGGATGTGGTGGAGGCTTGGGAGGGAGCGATTGCAGGAGTCGCGACGCGTTGTGTGACCTTGCGGATCGGCGTGGTGCTCAGCCGAGGAGGAGGAGCGTTGGGCAAGTTGGAGCCGCTCTTCCGTTGGGGCCTGGGGTCAGCTGTGGGGCCGGGGACGCAGTGGCAAAGTTGGATCCATGTGCGGGATTTGGCCCGGTTGGTGCTGCATGCCGTTCAAACCGAGGACATGCAAGGAGTGTATAACGCCGTCGCTCCGAACCCCGTGACCAACCGAACGCTGGCGCGGGAACTGGCGCGGGCCATGCGCCGCCCGTGTTGGCTTCCCGCTCCTCCCGCGGGAGTGCTTCGGCTCCTCCTCGGCGACATGGCGCGCATCACCTTGGACTCCCAACGCATCCGATCCAACCGACTGGCGCACACCGGTTTCAACTTTGAATTCAGCAAAATACGCACCGCGCTTGCAGACCTCTATTCATGACCAACTCCCCCACTCCACTGGCCATCTACTGGATGCGCCGCGACTTGCGACTGCACGATAACATCGCCTTGCACGCGGCCTTGAGCAGCGGCATCCCCGTCCTGCCGGTGTTCATGTTCGACCGCAACATCCTGGATGCATTGGCTGACCGGAGCGACCGGCGGGTGGCCTTCATCCACGAGCGTTTGGGCCAAATCCGCGCCCAGTTGCACCCCCACAGCAGCAGCCTCTGGACCTGCTACGGCGCCCCCGAAACC
>JALQTD010000313.1 GCA_023264155.1 Flavobacteriales bacterium
CTACCACATCGAATGCGTGGCGCGCTGCATGGGCCTGCGCGTGTCTGTTGCAGATGATGCGATCATGCTCCCCGTCCACCCCGGCATCCTGCCGACGCATGCGGGGGCGGCGGAATGATCTGCGCACGCCACCCCCGCCGCGAAAGCGCCATCATCATCGACCTGCCGGAACCGCACCTTGACTGCGCCGCCGCGCGCGAAGTCATCCGTCACGAAGTCAGCACCCGCCAGCAGCTTATGGACGCCTGCCATGTGCTGGCGAATTACGGCGACTGGTGCGACATGGCGCTGGCCCGCGAGGTCCGCAACATCCTCTGGGCGCAGCGTGGCTCTGATCTGCGGCCTGCCGCTGTGGATTTGGCCGAGGCGCGCCAGATCAATACCATTGACGCCGCATTTGTGCGCCTGAACGCGCCGACGATCCGCGCCGAGCGCCGCAAGTCGCGCGCTGACATCATGGGCATCACCATTGCCGCAGCGATTGTCGCGGTCGGCATCACGGTGCTGGGCTGGATGGGCATCCGCATCGCCATCGGCCTGCCGCAGTTGCTGGCGATGGCCGAATACATGAGGGGGATGTGATGCTTCACCAGCTCATCCCACAGCCCACAGCCCGCGATATCGCCGCCACGCTGATCGCCGAAAGCCTCAGCTATCCGCCCGGCTCGCCGGATTGGGAATACCGCCGCCGCGCATGGAGAGAGCGCATGACCCAAATCGACACGAGCAAAGAGGCGGTGGAGCGGTTGCGTCGCAATGATGCGCGCTTGCATGCCATGATCGAGAAACTGGTTGATGCGGGCGCAAAGTGTGTGGCCGAACGTGACGCGCAGACCGCCCGCGCCGATGCGGCAGAGGCAGAGGTGGCCCGCCTGACCGCCGAACTCACCTCCCTGCGCGCCGGTCAGGATGCGCTGGTGGCTGCGGCGTATGAGGCGGCGGCTGATAATGCTGGCGGTGCGTGGTTTTTTAGCTTTCCGACAGATGATCGCAAAGAACCGTATCGCAACGCCGCGCGAGCCATCCGCGCCCTGACCCCTGCCGACGCCACCGCCGCCCTTGACTCCATGCTGCGGGCCGAGCGGGACAAAGCGCTGCGGGATGCGGCTGGTGCACTCTGTGAGTGGGGTGATGACAGCTCACAGTCTGGACAGTTCTTCTCTGAACTCATCCTCGCCATGATCGAGCCGGAGGACCAAACCAATGACCGCTGACCGCATCAAGGCGCTGGAAGATGCGCTGCGCCCGTTTGCAAAATCTGCCGAACTGTTTCCAGAGCCACCGGGAACCGTC
>JALQTD010000314.1 GCA_023264155.1 Flavobacteriales bacterium
TGCACCACATCCGCCGTGAGGTTCGTGAAGTAGCCGAGCAGGGATGACGTGACGTACCACGAGCCGATGCGGCGATCCAGTGCGGGCACCGTGCCGAAGTCAACGTCGAGCACGCCGAGGTTTGCCTCCTCGCCTTGGAAGGCGCTGCCGATGATCTCAAAGGCCACTGCGAGGCCGAGCTCGTTGTCCACCACCGTGGGCTGCGACGACGCGAGCGTGACGTTGTTGGCATCGCCATAACCCGCATTCGTGATCATCAAACTCAACTCCGCGGGCAACGTCGGTTCGACCGGCTCGGTGAGCGCATCGTCCCCATAGATGACCCGGTCAAGGAAGTAGTCCAAAACCAAGTTCGGGCTCGGGTTCACCGTCAAATACACCGGCTCCAACGGCTGGGTCACCAAAGCCATTGCCGAGGAATCCCAGTAGGAAACGGTGCCACCGAAGCCGTAAATGATCGGTTCAGTCGGTGCCGCGCCCTGTTCGGGAATGAAGAGAAATTGTGCTGTGCCCTCTTCCCCGGGTGGTACCGAACCGGAACCCGAAACATTGCCGAGGTTGTCGATCAAAGTCGTTTGAATCTCGAACAAGTGGTTCGCCGGCAGGCCTGCCTCATCCGTGATGAGCAAATTGACCGCCAATGAGTCCAAAGCGAATTCCGTGTAGCCGTTGGAGATGCCGAAGGTACCCTCGAAGGCCTCACGCGTCATGGTCAACTGCTGTTCAATTTCAATCCGGACGGAAGCGCACACTGACTCCTCTTCGGTGTCATCGGTCGAAATAAGCTCTTCGATGGCCTCGTTTTGGGCTACCATCAACTCCTGCCAATTCGCCACAGGATACCCCGCTGCAAAATAATCGGCCGCATCCATCAACATTTCGTAGCGATCCATCAGCGACCACGCGATGGGCTCCTCCACCCCTGCGCCGAGCGCAGCAAGCGACGCATCCCAGTGGTCGAACCAGCCGGCAATGCCCTCGGCGTCCCACTCGTATGATGCAAAGGCTAACTCCAACGAATCACGCTCGCCTGCGGTGAACGGCTCGCGGGCCCAAACGCGTTCACTGACATGGGCGTACAGGTCTTCGAAACCGTCCGCGTAAAACAGGGAATCGAACACTTGCTCGTGCCATAGGTTCCACGCAGTTTGGCCCATGTGCAAGGGCGCATAACGCACCGCCATTTCGTGGTAGGTGGTGTAAATGCCCAAAACAAAGGCCGAATCCGGCAACGCATCAGCATAAACCGGATGCGCCGCCAAGAGGGAATCTCCGAGCG
>JALQTD010000315.1 GCA_023264155.1 Flavobacteriales bacterium
GCCGAAGATGATGTGGCAGTGGGGCGAAATGGGGTACGACATCAGCATTTTTGACTGCATGAACGGGACGTTCAGCGAGTCGTGCAAGCTGGATGAAAAGCCCGAACGGTGGTGGTACCTCGACGATCCCGACCGGCGGGCGCTCGCGAAAAAGGTGGCGGCGATCGGACGACTCAAGCGCGACCAGCCCGCCTTCAACGGCTGGGATTTCAACGCGGACCTCGGCGGGCAGATGAAGCGCATCCGGCTCTACAACCCCGACCAAAACGCCGTCCTGCTCGGCAACTTCGGCGTGACCGGCGGCACCATCGTGCCCGGCTTCCCTTACGCCGGCACGTGGTACGACTATTTCACCGGAGAGGCCATCGTGGAGAACGACTTGAGCAACGCGTGGTACTTGGCGCCCGGTGAGTTGCGCATCCTCATCGACCAGCCGCTGCCCGTGCCGGACACCGACGGCAACGCCCCGATTGCATATGCCGCGGGATGCACCGACGAGGCCGCTGCGAATTACGATGCCGAAGCGGATGCCGATGACGGCTCGTGCGTGTACGATGTGACGCTGGCCGTGGGGTTCGAGGCGGCGCCGGCGGCGCCCCATGTGGCAGGGACGTTCAACGGGTGGGATCCCGGGGCGCTGCCGCTGGCGTATTCCGAGGAGAGCGGCCGGTACGAGGCGGTCATTCAGCTCGGCATCGGGGAAGGCATCGAGTACAAGTTCCTGGCCGGGGCGGAATGGGGGACGGATGAGCAGGTGCCGGCGGCGTGTGGCGTGGGGGTGGGTGTGCTGAACCGGAGCTTTGAGCTGCTGCCGGATTTGGCCTCACCGGGGGCGGTGTGCTTCGGGGAATGTTCGGATTGTGCACCGGCGGGGAGCGCGTATTGCGGGCCGGGCACGGTGTGGGATGCGGACTTGCTGCTGTGCCTGCCGGAGGAGTCGGCACCCGTGTGCGTGGAGGACGTCAATGCGGACGGGACGGTCGGCATTTCCGACCTGCTTCAGCTGCTCGGGGCCTTCGGGAACAGCTGCCTGTGATGCGCCCCAAAGCAGGGGAAGCCGTATCTTTACCTCAGGCGCGTGTCGGAATGCGCATCCGCCGCGGGGCGCTTTTGCCGCCGCCCTGCCTTGGACGAAATTGAAGGACCTTTCAACCGATTTCTCAGCATGGAAAAAGAAAACAACCGCAGGAAGTTCTTGAAAGATTTATCGCTGACGGCTGTCGGAGGATTGTTCGCAGCAAAAGCTGGAAATGCCATGATGAACGAAACACCAGATGT
>JALQTD010000316.1 GCA_023264155.1 Flavobacteriales bacterium
TGGTGGCTGTTCGACATCCTTTCGGTCGGGGTGATGGGGCGATACAGGGAGGGGTTTGGCGTACAAACCGCATATAAATTCAAAGAGGGGGTGCGCTTGCATTACGCGGTGGATTTTCCGACCAACGGATTGATGTCGCAGACCTTCGGCTCGCATGAAATCGGATTCGCTTGGGAATATGGCCGACCCAAGCGCGCCGTCGCAAGTCCCCGATTCTTTTAACCATGAAGCGCCTCTTCCTCCTATACTTCACATTGATGTCCGGCATGGCTTGGGGCCAATCGACCTTGGAGAACCGCGCCCTTCAGCACATGGAGCGGCTGCAGTTCGCCGAGGCTTATCCGCTTTGGGATCACCTGGCCCGGCGGGCAGAGAAGCGCGGCGGAGAGCCGGCACATTACGCAGATCAGGCGTGTGCAGCGGCGCATCGGGCGGGCATGCTGCCGGAGGCGCTGCAGTGGAGCCAGGTGCTGCTCGCGCGCGGGGATGCCCCGTGGGATGCGGTGGTTCGGCATTTGGCCTTGATGCGTGCCAGCGGCAAGGGGGGCCAAATCCAGCGGCTCCTCGACTCGCCGCCCCTTCGCCACCTGCCGCCCGATTCCCTGGACATGCTGCGGGGCATTGAGGCCGAACTGCAAGGGCAGTCACCCGATACATTGAAGCTACTCGTCGAGCGTTATCGGCCGCGGGCCACCGCCCACGAATACGCCGCCACCACGTACAAAGGCGGTGTCGTCTTTCAAACCACGCCCCCGGATGCGCGCGCCACAGCTGCGCAAGACGGATGGGCGGGCCTGCCCTTTACCGAGTTGGCGTACTTGCCCAATGCCGCCTTCCCGCACCCGATGCGGGGCGGACGGGCCGACCTCGCAGGAGCGCAATTGTTCCCGCATTTCGGGCATTCCCAAGCGCACGATGGCCCTGTGAACTTCGATGCCACCACGAGCCGGGCCGTGCTGACCACCAACCAGCAGGCGGGTGCGGTGCAGCGGTTGCGCCTTGATATCTACACGTACCACGATTTGCAATGGGAACCCGAGCCGGCCTTTCCATGGAATGCTGCCGACTACTCGTGTGCACACGGCGCTTTCGATGGCGATGGCAGCATCATTTTTGCATCGGACATGGCCGGGGGCCATGGGGGCATGGACCTGTACATCAGCCGGTGGCGGGACAGCACCTGGACGGCTCCTGAAAACCTCGGTCCTGCCGTGAACACCGTCGGCAACGAAGTGTTTCCATATG
>JALQTD010000317.1 GCA_023264155.1 Flavobacteriales bacterium
ATCCTACGGCGAGATTCCCAAACTGAACGGCAAATCCATCAGCAGAACCTGCAGTGGTGGTCGTGGTCGTGATGGACGAAATGCCCGTTTGGCCCCAAATGGGAACCGGCACGGTCTCCACGTACGAATTATCGCTGATGCCATAATTCAAAAGCACACACATGTCAGCACCCTCCCGGTCCTCCGTCAATACCGCACCTTGCAGCTCCAAAGAACGCGCCACGTAGTTCGCGTACTCTTGAAACTCAATGTCGTACCGCTTGATGTCCGGATCTCCGGATTCAATGAAAAACGACTTCCCGTGCACATCATAGTTGCCAAACGCATTGACCGACAGGGCAACTTGAGGCGTATCCGCATTGCAATCAAAATAGCTCACCGCAGTGCATCCCCATGCGCCCAAAAGCAACCACACTAATCCCCACCCGGTAATGGACTTCATGTTTCGTAGGTCCCAGTTCATACGTTTTTCCATCGCTCGCCAATTTACAATACAAAAGAAGCACTCGCGGGAAATTAATTCCAATAATCACCGGATTTATCTCATTGTGATGATGCCCTGACGGTTGGTTCCCGCTAAAGCCCTAGTGGGTTAATGATGTACCGGTTGATGCAGTGCAGGAGTGGATGGATTCCAAAACCACTTCTCCTGAATGACGTGCCGTGCAATGTGCTTTTTGCCGATGCACCCACCTGAACCCAAAACCAACCACATGGAGCTCCAGCCCTTCTTCCTCCCCCTGCGCAAAAAGGTTGCGTGGGGCTGCTGTTCATCAGCACTTGAATTTCACCCTCGGTGTTTGTCCACGTGTATTCGTTACCCAATGAGGAGCATGCCGTCGGTGGCATTGCTGAAACCACAAAGTACCGGTTTCACATCGACGGGGTCAATTCCACCGACTTTGCATCCGCATACACAGTGGCACCGGGTGCACCCCTCGGCATCGCCAACACGACCAGCTTTTACAACAGCCAGTACGGATGAGGAGTAGCAAGCGATATCAACTCCAACTTCCTCAACATCATTCCGGAATTGGGATCTGATTCTTGGGTGATCATCGGCATTGAAGCGCACTATGTGCTTCCCGCAGTGTCCATTATCATAGCCCAAAATCCGGGCGCATTGGGTTTTACCGCTTGCGTGGAGCCAAACGGGCAAGGATGGCATCCTGAGGATCTTAAGCCTTTTCGTTTGCTTGACCATGCGTTTT
>JALQTD010000318.1 GCA_023264155.1 Flavobacteriales bacterium
CGTCCTCTCCGGATTCGGGTGCCAAGGCAATTGCCCGGGCGACATCTCGGCCGATTACGTGGTGAGCATCGCCGACCTGCTCCTCCTCCTGAACGCATTCGGGGAGCCGTGCGATTGAACCACTTCCGGGCTGAGGTGGTTTTCCGTGCATGACGATGCACCGACTCACGACCCGCCAGTGGCTGCCCATCTCGATTGAGGAGGCTTGGGACTTTTTCAGCATTCCCGAAAACCTGAACCGGCTGACGCCCGAAGACATGTCCTTCGAAATCCTGTCCGGTGGGGGCGAGCGCACCTTCGCCGGCCACGTCATCTGCTACACCGTGCGGCCGTTGCTCAACATCCCGATGCGGTGGGTGACCGAAATCGTAGAGTCCGAGGACGGGCGGTATTTCATTGATGAACAGCGGTTTGGGCCGTATCACTTCTGGCACCACTTGCACCGCTTCACTCCAGGCGATGGCGGGGTGTGGATGGATGACGTGCTGCATTATGTGCTGCCGGCCGGGCCGCTCGGCGAAGTCATGGGGCGGCTGATGCTGCACGCAAAGGTGGACGGCATCTTCACTTACCGGGGCGAAGCCCTGCAGCAGATTTTCCCAGGGGCTGGCGCCGCAAGCCAAAACCGGCAACGCATCTGACCGCGAACTGCAAAATTTGTTTAACGTTTAGGGTTTCTGGTTAAACATAAGGACGAGTGAGGTGTTGTACCTGCATCACCAATCAACCTGTTTCATTATGTTGAGACCTCTCTTTTCTATGAGCATGGCTTTTGTCGCCATGCTGCTCACCGCAGTGCAAGTCGCTGCTCAAAATCCCTGCAACACCCCAGGAACGGTGGTGTCCACTTCCGGCCTGAGTTTTAGCCCCCAAGACCTGACCATTGAGGCGGGCGAAACGGTGGTTTGGGTCAACACAGGCGGCTTCCACGACGTCAACTTCGTGGCTTCCGCCAGTGGAGCCATGTGGAACAACCCCGAAACATTCTCCCTTCCTGCCGTCAGCGGCAGCGCAGCAGGTGTGTGCATCGGAAGCCACACGTTTACGGTGCCGGGTGTTTACAACTACGATTGCTCCGTGGGCACGCATGCCCTCTCTGGCATGGTGGGCACCGTGACGGTCACCGCTCCGCCACCGCCATCCAACACGGTCGTGGACATCATCGTCAACAGCGAGGACCACACGACGCTCGAAACCGCCGTCGTT
>JALQTD010000319.1 GCA_023264155.1 Flavobacteriales bacterium
TTTAATCCGCAAAACACCTCCTACCATTACGCCTCCAGTTGATGGCGAGGGCGGCTCTGCGCCGGGTATTTGGACACTGGAAGAAGTGGCAGCAAACGAGAAAGCCGGTACGTGGCCCAAGCCCCCTTTTGCGGCCGAACTATATATGTTTGGGCAGGGAGCCGATGGTCAAATAGGTAATGATGCCGCAGTAGACGTTTCTTCTCCCGTGCAGGTGGGAGCTACGCCAGATTGGCGCAAGGTGACCAATTCAGGTACTTCAACTCTCGCTATAAAACCCAACGGCACTTTATGGGGTTGGGGGGGAAATAATTTTGGGTCGTTGGGTTTAAACCAAGCCACTTCAGTTAAGTATTCTTCCCCTGTACAAGTGGGCGCTTTGACCACTTGGGATTCCGTTGAAATGACCACTAATGCTTTTGCGATTACTACAAGTAACCAACTGTATGTTTGGGGGAGGAATATATTTGGGGCTTTGGGAAACAACAGCACGGCCGATCTAAGTTCCCCGGTCCAACTCGGCGCGCTGACCGACTGGTTACGGGTGACACCGGGTGGGGGCCACTGTATAGCTGTAAAAACCGATGGTACTTTATGGGCGTGGGGGTATGGGGGAAATGGCCGATTAGGCCAAAACAATACAACTAGTTTTTCTTCCCCGGTACAAGTAGGCGCCCTTACTAATTGGACAAAAAACATATCCGCTTTTGCTACGGGTGGTCACGCAATAAACAGCTCTGGAGAACTGTATGGGTGGGGCAGAAATAACCTTGGGCAAGTAGGTAATAATACCGCAGCAGATGTTTCTTCCCCTGTGCAAATTGGTTCGCTAACTGATTGGTCGTCTTTGGCGTCGGGAGATAACTTTACGTTAGCAATTAAAGAAAACAACACTTTATGGAGTTGGGGCACATCTTCTAGGGGGGAACTTGGGCAGAACAACACCATTACTCTTAGTTCCCCTACGCAAATTGGGGCGTTGACAAACTGGGCAGCCGTTTCTTGTACGTCGGAAAGTGCAATTGCAATTAAAACGGATGGAACGCTCTGGGCATGGGGCAGAAATCACAAGGGTCAACTAGGAAATAATACTACTACATATACTTCTTCCCCTGTTCAGGTAGGCTCTTTAACAAGTTGGGCTAGGGTATCCCCGAAAATGGGCTCTCACACGGTAGCGGTTTTTCTTAAATAA
>JALQTD010000031.1:0-16359 GCA_023264155.1 Flavobacteriales bacterium
CGACCGGCTGGGCAAGCCGCTGCTCATGGTGGAGTGCAAAGCCCCGAACGTGGCGCTCGACGAAAAGGTGTACCAGCAGGCGGCGCGCTATAACATGGTGTTGCAGGTGCCGGTTTTGGTCATCTCCAACGGCGTGCAGCACCATGCGCTCCAGTTTTTCCCCGACCGCATGCCCCAGTTTTTGATGAGCATTCCCTCGTTTTCAGAGTTGGATAGCGCCTCCTTGTAGGCCAAAACACGCTCATCGGCCGACAATTCGCTATTTTCGCGACGAATTACGACCATGATCATTCAAGAAATCATCGCCATTGCGGGCAAGCCCGGCTTGTTTCGCATCCTGACCACGGGCCGCAACAGCCTGGTAGTGGAATCCATGACCGACGGCAAGCGCATGAGCATTGCGGCCTCCAGCCGCGTCAGCAGCCTCGGGGACATCACCATGTACACCACGGACGAAGACATCCACCTGCGGGACGTCTTGCACCGCATCCACGACCACACCGGTGGCAAGGAGGGCGTGTCGCACAAGGCCAGCCCTGGCGAAATCCGCGACTTCGTCGATGCCATCATCCCGGAATTGGACCACGAGCGCGTGTACAACTCCGACTTGAAGAAGCTGGTGCAGTGGTACAACATGCTGGCCCGATTCGAAGCCTTCCCGCTCGAGTCGCAGCATGAAATCGAGGAGGCCGAGGAAGCTGCGGCTGCTGCCGCACAAGCCGAGGCTGCTCCCAAGGAGGAAGCAAAAGCGGCTCCAGCGAAAAAGCCGGCCGCAAAAAAGCCCGCCGCAAAAAAGCCGGCGGCGAAGAAAACCGCTACGAAGCAGGCTGACGCACCGGACGAGGAAAAGGAACCCGCAAAGAAACCGGCGGCGAAGAAGCCCGCGGCGAAGAAGCCAGCGGCAAAGAAGCCAGCCGCTAAAAAGCCGGCCGCGAAGAAATCCACCGACGCATGAAGCAGGTAGCGGTCATCGGGGCGGGCACGATGGGCAACGGCATTGCCCACGTTTTCGCCCAAAACGGCTCGAACGTACGGCTCATCGACGTCTCAGCTGAGGCGCTGGACCGGGCGTTGGCCACCATCGGCGCGAATTTGGATCGCCAAATCAAGAAAGGCGCCCTGACCGACGCCGACAAAGCCGCCACCCTCAGCCGCCTGCACCCGACCACTGACCTCGCGACCGGCGTGGCCGATGCGGAGCTCGTCGTGGAAGCCGCCACGGAACGCGTCGATCTCAAGCTCGAAATCTTCCGGCAAATGGATGCGGCTGCGCCCGCTGAAGCCGTCCTCGCCACCAACACGTCCTCGATTTCCATCACGGCAATCGCGGCGGTGACGAACCGGCCGGAACAGGTCATCGGCATGCACTTCATGAACCCGGTGCCGGTGATGAAGCTCGTGGAAGTTATCCGCGGGTATGCGACGTCGGATGAAGTGACGGAACGGGTGATGGGCTGGAGCCGGGATTTGGGCAAAATCCCTGTGGAAGTGAATGACTACCCGGGGTTTGTGGCGAACCGCATCCTGATGCCGATGATCAACGAGGCCATCATCAGCCTGCACGAAGGCGTGGCACGTGTGGATGCCATCGACGAGGTCATGAAGCTGGGCATGGCGCACCCGATGGGGCCGTTGCAGTTGGCGGACTTCATCGGTTTGGACGTCTGCTTGAGCATCCTGCGCGTGCTACACGACGGATTCGGAAACCCCAAATACGCACCGTGCCCGCTGCTCGTGAACATGGTGACGGCGGGCAAGCTCGGCCGAAAGTCCGGTGAGGGCTTCTACGTGTACACCCCAGGCTCCAAGGAGTTGGTGGTGTCGCCATCGTTTGCCTAAAAATCCGCTCGCGTGAAGGGCTGGCGACTCCGATGGCACGAAATCATCTTTGAAGCGGAAACGCCTGCGGGCCGACGCTTTGATGTGGTGCTGTTGTGGGCCATCCTGCTGAATGTTGCCCTCGTCATGTTGGAAACCGTGCCGTCCTTGCAGGAGGATTATGGCGCGGTTTTCCGCTGGTTGGAATGGGGCTTCACCGGGTTGTTCACGCTGGAATACCTGATGCGACTGGCCACCGTGC
This sequence comes from Flavobacteriales bacterium, assembly GCA_023264155.1. Classification (GTDB taxonomy): domain Bacteria; phylum Bacteroidota; class Bacteroidia; order Flavobacteriales_D; family Sanyastnellaceae; genus JALQTD01. The sequence goes on from JALQTD010000031.1 coordinate 2,081, forward strand.
GCCGGCCGTTGTTGTACGCCACTTCGTTTTTTGGGTTGGTGGATTTGGCCGCGATTGTGCCGACCTTCCTCGGTTTACTGATTCCCGGATCGCAGAGCTTGCGCGTCATCCGGATCTTGCGGCTGTTGCGCGTGTTCCGCGTGCTGAAGCTCGGTGGTTTCCTGCAGGCGTCTTCGACCATCGCCGTGGCCTTGCGCGCGAGCCGGGCGAAGATCACGGTTTTCCTGACGGCGGTGCTCGCGCTGGTGACGATTGTGGGCACCGTCATGTACCTCGTGGAAGGGCCTGAAAGCGAGTTCACGAGCATTCCGAAGAGCATTTATTGGGCGATTGTCACAGTGACTACCGTGGGGTACGGGGACATTGCGCCGGCGAGTGTTTTGGGCCAAATCCTTGCCTCAGCCATGATGGTCATCGGCTACGCCATCATCGCCGTGCCCACCGGCATCGTCGGCATGGAACTCGCCCGTGGCTCCTCCCCCGACGGCTCCACCCGCGCCTGCGACGACTGCGGCACAGAAGGCCACCGGGCAGACGCCAGTTACTGCTACCGCTGCGGCGCGCCCTTCAGCTGAAGATTGCAGGAAAAGTCCTTTGTTGTATTTTGGACGCACCCATCGGAAAGCTGTGCTGTTTTCCGATGCAACCGATTCCAATGAGTGTACCTACCCGTTTGTTTGATTTCCCACGTTACCAATTGGCGAACAAGCCGTTGGACGTGATGGTGACCATGCCCAATGGCGGCAACCGACTCTCGTTTTCGACCCGTGAATTCGTCGACACGATGGACCGCATTTCGCGCGGACTCATCGCCCTCGGCATGGAACCCGGCGACCGCGTCGCCCTGATTGCGCACAACAACCGGTGCGAATGGAACCTGATGGACCACGGCATCTTGCAAGCCGGGGGCGTCGACGTGCCGATTTATCCGACGATGACGGAGCAGGATTACACCTACATCCTGAACCACAGCGAAAGCAAGTGGTGCTTCGTCTCGAACAAGGAATTGTACGACAAGGTGAAGAGCATTCAAGGAGACGTGCCGGGATTGAAAGGGGTGTACACCTTTGAAGACGTGGCGGGCGCGCCGAACTGGCGGGAGGTGGAAAAGGCCGGGGAATCCACGGAACACGAGGGGGAATTGGAGCGGCGACGCGCGGCGGTGAAGACGGAGGATTTGGCCACGATCATTTACACCTCGGGGACCACGGGGCTGCCGAAGGGCGTGATGATCAGCCACAGCAACATCGCGCGGAACGTGGAAATCAGCCTGCCACGACTGCCGCATTTCGACGCCTCCCAAACGCACCGCGTGCTGAGCTTCCTTCCGGTCTGCCACATCTTCGAACGCATGCTGCACTACCTCTACTTCTATGTGGGGGTCGAGGTGCACTTTGCCGAGAGCATGGAAACCATCAAGGAGGACCTGGCCGCGACGCAGCCTTCGATGTTCACCGCCGTTCCGCGCCTGCTCGAAAAGTTTTACGACGGCATCGTGGCGAAGGGCCTGTCTGCCGGCGGGGTGAAGGCCAAAATCTTCAGCTGGGCAGTCGATGTCGCCCTCAAGTGGGAACCCGACGGCCGCAACGGCGGGTTCTACGCATGGCAACTCAACCTCGCGCGCAAACTGGTATTCAGCAAAGTCAAGGAGGCGCTCGGGCTCACCGGCATCGAAGCGGTGGCGTGCGGAAGTGCGGCGCTGCAACCGCGTTTGGCCCGCTTCTTCAACGCGGCTGGCATCCCGGTATTTGAAGGCTACGGCCTGACCGAAACCTCCCCCGTTGTTTCCGTGAACACCTTGAACGCCCCCAACATGCTCCGCATCGGCACGGTGGGCAAGGTGGTCGAAGGCGTCGATGTGAGCTTCGGCGAAGACGGCGAAATCAAAGTCCGCGGGCACAACGTCATGATGGGCTACTACAAGGACCCCGAGAAGACGGCCGAAGTCATCCAAGACGGCTGGTTCCACACCGGGGACATCGGGGAATTCACGGACGAAGGCTTCCTCAAAATCACCGACCGGAAGAAGGAAATGTTCAAGACGTCGGGCGGCAAATACGTCTCGCCTCAACTCCTCGAAAACGCCCTGAAGGCCTCCCTCTTCATCGAACAGGTCATGGTCGTGGGCGATGGCCGGAAGCACCCGGCTGCCCTGGTGGTGCCGGACCCGGTGGCCGTGGAAGAATGGTGCCGCCGGCACGACGAGCCCTTCCCCGGAATGGCCGGCATCGCAGGCAATGCGCGCATCGTGGCCCGGATTGAGCAAGATGTGGAGCGCCTGATGGCCGATTTCGCCAAGTGGGAGCAGGTGAAGGTCCTCCGCGTCCTGGATGCGCCGTTCACCATCGATGGCGGTGAATTGACGCCGACCCTGAAGTTGAAGCGGAAGCCCATCCTCGCGAAATACGGGGAGGTCGTGGAAGGCATTTACAGCTGATGGAAGTCGCGGGGGCTGGGAACGCGTTGGTGGAGGCGGACGTCGCGTTGATGCTGGCCTTGAATGGCCCGTGGCCCGGGGGCGATCTGCTGATGTGGTGGGTGAGCCAAACCTGGTTTTGGGTGCCCCTCTACGTCCTGCTCCTGGTGGCCTTGCGGCGCCGGCTGGGCAATTGGGCGCGTTGGGGCTGGGCGTTGGTCGCGATCGCGATGAGCTTGGCGGGAACGGATTTGGTGTCGGCCCGGATTGCCAAGCCGATGGTGGAGCGGCCGCGGCCTTCGCACGAGCCGGCGTTGGCAGCTGAATTGCACGTGGTGACGCCGGCAGGTCGGACGGAACCCTACCGCGGGGGGGCGTACGGATTTTTCTCCTCGCATGCGGCGAACCACATGGGCATCGCGGTGTTGGTGGGGGGGCTTTTGGGCGGCGGATGGACGCTGGGCGCCCTCGTCGCTTGGGCCTTGCTGATCGGGTACAGCCGGATTTACTTGGGGGTGCACTACCCGGGGGACGTGCTCGTGGGGGCGGCTTGGGGGGCGCGTTGGGGCGGGGTGTGCTGGTGGGTGTGGAACCGGCTGATGGGCGTGCGGGCATGAATGCGGTAGCTGTTTTTGTCGGAGGAGGGCTCGGCAGCTTGCTGCGCTACGGCGTCGGATTGTGGGCGGCGCGATGGGCGACCGGCCCGATGCCCTGGGGCACCTTGCTCGCCAACGTGTTGGCCACGGCTGTGCTCGTGGGCGTAACCGGCTGGATGGCCCCGCAGGCCGGGGCTTTGAGCCGGACGCAGCAAGCTTGGGCCCTGCTCCTCACCACCGGATTTTGCGGCGGATTCTCCACGTTCTCGACGTTTTCCCTCGAGACGATGCGGCTGTTCACCGGCGGATTCATCGGCTGGGGCGTGCTCAACATCGCCATCAGCGTGGCCGGCTGCCTGCTCATCGGATGGAGCGTGTGGCGGGTGACTTCGGTCTGAAATCGCCTGCGCTTCCGCCCTATCTTCGGGGCATGCAACGTACGCTGATCTTGGCCGCGCTCGTGGGCGCGATGGGGGCTGTTCAGGCCCAGGAAGCACCGCTGGATTTGGGGGCTCGCCCTGCTTTGGTGGTGGGCATTACGGTGGACCAAATGCGCGCCGACTACCTCTACCGCTATTGGAACGACTTCGGCGAGGGCGGCTTCAAGCGGCTCGTCCAAGGCGGATTTGTCTGCGGCGACCACCACTTCGGTTACGCCCCCACGTACACGGGACCCGGGCACGCTTCCATTTACACCGGCACCACCCCTGCCTACCATGGCATCATCGCCAACGACTGGTACGACCGCGCGGCAGCGGGGAGCGTGTATTGCGCCAGCGACACCTCCGTCCGCGCGGTGGGCGCTGCCAGCCCCGACCAGACCGCCGGCTTCATGTCGCCCCACCGCCTCCAAGTCTCCACCCTCGGAGACGAGCTGAAGCTCGCCACGGGCGGGCAGGCGAAGGTGTTCGGCATGAGCATGAAGGATCGTGGGGCCATCCTGCCCGCGGGGCACAGCGCCGACGGTGCGTTTTGGTTCCACGGCAAGGACGAAGGAGTCTTCATCAGCAGCACCTACTACTACGAGGAACTGCCGGATTGGGCACAGAAATTCAACCGCAAAAGTCCCCGGGACGCCTACATGAAAGCCGGCTGGAAACGCCTGCTCGACGAAAGCGCCTACGGCATGTCACAACCGGACAACAATCCGTACGAATCGCCGTTCCGAGGCAGCACGCGCCCCGTGTTCCCCTACGATTTCCGGGAACTGGCCGAGGCGAACAACGGCTATGACGTGCTCAAGGCCAGCCCTGCCGGCAACGCCATCCTCGTCGATTTCGCCCTGGCGGCGCTTGAAGGCGAGGCCCTCGGCGCGGACGAAGTGACCGATTTGCTGGCCATCAGCTTCTCTTCGACGGACTACGTCGGCCACCAGTTCGGAGCGCACGCGCAGGAAACGCAGGACGTGTACTTGCGCTTGGATCGGGAGTTGGCGCGGCTTTTTGAGGCCCTCGACGCGCAGGTGGGCGAAGGGCAGTGGATGTGCTGGCTCAGCGCCGATCACGCGGGGGCCACGGTGCCGTCGCTCGGGCAGTCCGTGGGGTTGCCCGTGGATTATTGGAAGCCCGGGAACATGATCGATGCGGCCGAGGCGGCGTGTGCCGCGGCTTACGGGGAGGGGCCGTGGATTTTGAATTACTCGAATGACCAGTTCTTCCTCGATCGCGAGCGGATCGCGGCCGCGGGGTTGGCGCTGGACGAGGTGGCGCGCCGGGTGCAGGCGGTGGCGATGGCGGATGGGGAGGTCTACCGGGCGGTGGTGAACGGGGATTTGGCCCAAATCGGGAAGACCGACGACCCCGTGCTCAGCCGCCTCCAATGGGGAATCCACCCCAAATCCTCGGGCGAAGTCATCGTCGTTCCGAAAGCGGGCTGGATCAACTACGGCCGCACAGGCACCACCCACGGCTCGCCCTATGCCTACGACACACACGTTCCCTGCATTTTTTATGGCTGGGGAGTGAAACCTGGCGCCACGTATGAGCGTACGTACATCCGGGACATCGCGCCCACTGTATCTGCACTCATCCACAGCCCGCTGCCCAACGCGGCTTCCGGGCTGGTAATTGACGACCTCATCGAACCATGAACCCTATTCGTATCCTCCTCCAACGCGCCACCAAAGAGCGCCCCATTTTGATGTTGCTGGCTGATTTCCCCGACGTTCCTGCCGAGGGATTTGAAGCCCAATTGCCCGCCTGGCGGCCCGGCCGATACGAACTGGGCAACTTCGCCCAAAACGTGTACAGCGTGGACGGGCAGCAAAGCGACGGAACGTGGGTGCGCTTGCTGAAATCCGACCTGCACCGCTGGACGGTTCCTACTGGAATCAAGCGGTTGCGCTGGATGGTCTACGCCGAGGAATTGAACGCCGGTTCCACCTGCGTGGAGGATGATTTGCTCTTTGTGAACCCGGTGAATTGCTTCCTCTATGATCCGAAACGCCCGGAGCTGCCGTTCGAAATCCTCTTGAACGATGTGCAGGAAGATTGGCAGGTCGCGACCGCTTTGCAGCGAAAGGGCATGTTGCTCGTCGCAAAGGATGTGCAGGAGGTCATGGATTCGCCGATCATGGCGGCCAAATCCCTGTGGCACCGCACCTACGAGGTCCGGGGTCACGCCTTCCACCTGTGGGCCTACGGCCAGCAGTTGCCTGACGAAGACCGGTTTGTGAACGATCACCAGCGCTTTACGGAGGCCCAAATCGAAGCCTTCGGCTCCTTCCCCGTTCCCGAATACCATTTCCTGTACCTCTTCCCCGAACGCGACGTCCGGCACGGGGTCGAACACGAGGCCAGCACGGTCATCGCCATGGGTCCGAGCGAAAAAGTCCGGACCGAAGCAGGCTACATGGAAGTCATCGGCATCGCCTCCCACGAATTGTACCACACCTGGAACGTCAAGAAAATCCGCCCTTCGGAATGGCTGCCATACGACTTCACGCAGGCCTGCCCGAGCCGCCTCGGCTACGTGGCGGAAGGCGTGACCACGTACATGGGCGACCTGTTCTTGCTCGAATCCGGCATCATCGATGTGGACGGTTGGTGCCGCTTGATGGAGCGGTTGCTGGACAAGCATTACAACAACCCGGGCCGGTTGAATTTGAGCGTGGCAGAATCGAGCTTCGATACGTGGCTCGACGGCTACAAGCCGGGCGTTCCAGAGCGGAAGTCCAACATCTATGTGGAGGGGGCGGTTTTGGCCTTCATCTGCGATGTCGCCATCATGGACAAAACCGGGGGCAACATGTCCCTGCAATCCGCCATGACCAACCTCTGGGAACGGATCGGCATGCAGGGAATCGGCCTCACCGAGAACATCTACTGGGCCGCCCTCGACCAGTGTGTGGGCGAAGTCGGTGGATTGGCCACCGTGCGCGGCGCATTCTGCAACGGAACGGGAGACACGTGGATCGTCCTCCGTGCCGCACTGAAATCACAGGGCATCGAACTGTCGCGCTCGCAAGATGAGCAGGGCGTTTGGCGCACCCGGCTGGAGCGCGTCGCCGTCGAGGCCTGACCTCATTCCTCCCCCGTCAAGCTCGCCCCTGACAGGGCGTACGTAACGAGGTTCGCCCCCATTTGCAAGGCGCGCAAGCGCAGGGCTTCCGGGTCGCGGTGGACGCGGTAATCCTCCCATCCATCGCCCAGGTCGCACTCGAAATCGTAAAAACAAACGAGGCGCCCACCGTGGAACAACCCGTACCCGCGGGGCGGCAAATCGTCGTGCTCGTGCACCTTCGGCAAGCCCTGTGGAAACGAAAAGGCAGCATGGTAAACCGGATGATCGAACGGGATTTCAACCCATTCGGCATCCGGCAATACCTTGCCCATCTCCCGCCGCACATAGGGGTCCATGCCGTAATTGTCGGAGATGTGCAAAAAGCCGCCATGGCGCAAGTAGCTCCCCAAATTCCGCGCCTCGGCCGCTGAAAACGTCACGTTGCCGTGGCCGGTCATGTGGATGAAGGGGTAGTCGAACAGCTCCGGTGAACCGACTTCCACATAGGGCGTTTCCTCAGCAAACTGGGTGCCGAGCGCTTCGTTGCAGTAGCTGACCAAATTCGGCAGCGCCGTGGGGTTCGCATACCAGTCTCCCCCTCCGCGATACTGCAACACCGCCAAGGACCAGTCCGACTGTGCTGCCCCTTCAACTGCGCCCATTCCGCACCCGACGACCACGAAAAAAAGCTGGAGAAAACGAAACATGGCGCAAAAGTAACGCGTACGCAACAAGCCCACCTTAAAAGGTGTGGTCATTTAGGTTATATTTGCGCCCCTGAAAAACCACATGCGTCATGCAAAATAAGAACGCTGTCCTGTTATTCACGTTGCTGTTGGCTTTCGCCACCATCTACACCTTGAGTTTCAATACGGTGGCATCCGGATTTGAAAAGAAGGCTGCAGCCCATGGTGAATACGTTGCGGACACGATGCTCCAAGCGAAGCTCATCACCGAGGAAGAACGCGCGTCCGCTGCTAAGAAGGCCGCCCGGGAATTCCTGCGCGACAGCGCCGATGCTGAGATCTACCCTGTTTTGGGCCACACCTACCGGGAGGTCATCGAGCGGGAGTTGAACCTCGGCCTCGACCTGCAAGGCGGGATGAGCGTGACCCTGGAAGTGAGCATCCCCGATTTGTTCATCGCATTGAGCGATTACTCGAACAATGATGCCTTCCAAAACTCCATCCGTGAAGCCCGCGAGAACCTCGCATCCACGTCCGGTGTCGGTTTCGTCGACCTGTTCGCAGATGCTTGGAACCGCAACGCAAACGGCGCGGAGTTGTGGCGGATTTTCCACAACATGGAAAGCAAGGACTTGTTCCCCGCAGAGAGCACCGATGCAGAAGTCATCGAAATCCTGCGTCGGGAGTCCACCACGGCCATCGAAAACACCGAGAGCATCATCCGGAAGCGGATCGACCAGCTCGGCGTGGCTCAACCGAACGTACAGCGCGTCAGCGGAGGCCGCATCCTCGTGGAATTGCCCGGCATCGAAGACCGCGAACGCGCTCGCAAGCAGCTGAAGGCAACGGCGAACCTCGAGTTTTGGGAAACCTACTTCAACGACGAAGTTTTCAGCCGCATTTCGGCCGCGAACAACGCGGTGGCCCGTGCAAAGAACCCCGAACTGTTCGGGGCGGACGCACCCGCTGATTCATTGTTGACGGACGCCCAGCGGGCAGCGAAGGCACCGCTCTTCCGCTACCTCGCCCTCGAAACCAGCCGCCGCTCAGCCGTGGTCGGTTACGCAAACGCGAACGACACTGCGCGCATCAACAGCATGCTCCAAATGCCGGCGGCCATGCGCGCCCTGCAATCCGACTTGCGCTTGATGTGGGACGCCAAGCCTTCGAACGGTTTGGCCATCCTCTACGCCATCAAGGACGAAAGCGGCAAAGGCAAGGCCAAACTCACGGGCAAGAGCATCGTGGACGCCCGCGTCTCGTACGACGAAATCGGTGACGTGGTCGTTTCCATGACCATGGACAGCGAGGGGGCGCAGGCTTGGGGTGCCATGACGGAGCGCTGTGCGGCTGACAACCAACGTGCGGTGGCGGTGGTCCTCGACGGACTCGTGTTCTCTGCGCCAAGCGTACAGTCCGCCATCATGAACGGCCGTTCGCAAATCAGCTTCGGCAGCCAAATGACGGCCGAAGCGAAGTTGGCTGAAGCCGAAGACCTTTCCGGGTTGCTGAAGGCGGGATCGCTCCCAGCACCTGCTCGGATTGTGGACGAAGTCAGTGTCGGACCGCAATTGGGTGAAGACAACATCAATGCGGGCATGCTCTCGTTCATTGTGGCCCTGTTCGTCATCCTCGCTTACATGATTTTCTACTACCGTGGAGCGGGCTTGGTTTCAAACCTCGCCTTGTTGGCGAACCTGTTCTTCTTGATCGGTGCGTTGGCCTCTCTCGGTGCGGCATTGACCTTGCCCGGTATCGCAGGTATCGTCTTGACCATCGGTATGGCAGTGGATGCAAACGTGCTCATCTACGAGCGCATCCGCGAAGAAATGCGGAGTGGCAAGAGCTTGTCGGTGGCGGTGCGCGAGGGCTACTCGAAGGCCTACAGCGCCATCATCGACGCGAACATCACCACGTTGCTCACGGCGTTTGTCCTGTACAGCTTCGGTAGCGGCGCCATCCGCGGATTCGCGACGACGTTGATCATCGGTATCTTCACGTCGCTCTTCAGTGCCATTGCGTTGACGCGTTTGGTCTTCTTCACCCGCATGGAGAACAAGCGTCCGATGAGCTTCTCTTCCGCGATGACGGAAAATTGGTTCACCAACACGAACATCGACTTCGTGGGCAAGCGCAAGAAGTACTACATCATCAGCGCGGTGGTGGTGCTCGCGGGCATCGCTTCCATGGCGACCCGTGGGTTGCAGCAAGGCGTGGAATTCGAAGGCGGTACAACGTTTGACTTGACGTTTGAACAACCCGTCGACGTGCAAGACGTGCGGGAGGCGCTGGCTGCGGCCTTTACGGAAGACGGCAAGCCGGGCAACCCCATCGTTCAAACGAAGGATACCGATGCCAAGGTCCGGGTCATGACGAACTACCTCATCAACTCCTTGGATGAGAACCAGGACGAGATGATCCAAGCGGCGTTGAACAACGGTTTGGCTCCCCTCGGCGTGAGCTTCACCGTGGACCAGTACAACAAAGTCGACTCCACCATCTCGGATGACTTCCGGAACGGCGCGCGGAATGCGACGATTTTCTCACTCATCATCATCTTCCTGTACATCTTCTTGCGTTTCCGCAAGTGGCAATACGGCCTCGGTGCCTTGATTGCGATGGTGCACGACGTGTTGATCGTGTTGGGCTTCTTCAGCATTTTCGCCGGCATCATGCCGTTTACGATGGAGATTGACCAAGCGTTCATCGCCGCGATCCTGACGGTCATCGGTTACTCCATCAACGACACGGTGGTGGTGTTCGACCGGATTCGGGAATACGTGGGGCTCTTCGGCAGCAAGCACTCCGACGAGGAAACCATGAACTCGGCATTGAACAGCACGTTGAGCCGTACGGTGAACACGTCGCTCTCGACCTTCGTGGTGTTGCTGACCATCTTCGTCATGGGCGGAGACAACATCAAGGGCTTCATCTTCGCATTGATGGTCGGTGTGGTCGTCGGTACGTACTCGTCGATTTTCATCGCCACCCCGAGCGTATTGGATTTGACCAAGCAACTCAAGGATTGATTCCAAACGCACCCCATTGGAAAGCCCCGGACGTTTGTTCGGGGCTTTTTTTTGTGCAAACGCAGCGATGGGCGCGGTAGCTAACGGGAGTTTCTGCATCTTGCAACATGCGGAATTTGGTGCGGATTGTTCCCCTGCTGGGGATGTTGGTTTTTCACAGCTTGCTGGGCGCGCAGGGACCGGTGGAGCAGGCGCTCGCTTGGCAGGATTCGACGTGGTCCCATTTGTTCTCCGATGAGGACCGCGCGTTGGGATTTCTGAACCAGGTGCTTGAACTGGAAGGCCAAATCCCCGACACCGTGCTCGCGAATTCGTTCAACCATTTGGCCATTCACCACGGCCTGCGCTACGAGAACCCCGAAGCGCGTGACAACTTCCAACGCGCCTTCGACCTCATGCACGGGGCTCCGCGGCGGCAGGCCATCATCGCGCGCAACCTCGGTCTCATCCTGAAAGACCTCGACGACTTCGATGCATCGCTCGCGAAAATTGAGGCCGCCCGTGCCTTGCACGATTCCCTCGGCGATTCCCGTCAACTCGCCATGGACTTCTGCGCCCTCGGCAGCCTCCACGCGAGCAGCGAGCTGGTGAAGGAGGCGATCACCTACTACAACCGCGGCCTCGACCTCTTCAACCTCGAAAACCCGCGCGAGCGAATCAGCTACTGGGTGGAGCAGGTGAACTTGGGCTTCATCTACATCGATTCAGGCCAAAACGAATTCGCCGAAACCCTCTTCCGATCCAGCGCCGATGGCCTCGAAGAAGCAGGCCGCACCGCCCAGTCCGTGCAAGCGCGCGTGAACCTCATCAACGCGCTCCTCTTCCAACGGAAGCTCGATGAAGCAGCAGTTGAATTCGACCGCATCGCCACGCTCGATTGGGAGCCCTCTCCCACCCTGATCGTGCACCGCGGCCGCTGGCTCAACCTGCAAGGTCAGCACGCGGAAGCTTACGACCTGCTCCGGACCGTGGATCCCGCCGAGCTCGAGGCGTTCCACAACACGGGGTATTTCTTCTGCCAAATGTTGATCGCCCTCATCGAGTTGGACCGGCTGCCCGAAGCGCTCACCATGGCCGAACAGGTTCGGCTGACCTATCCTGAGGCGTATGCGGACTTTGGCGGTGAGTTGCAGTCCGTGCAGATTTGGGAGGCCCGGATTCGGAGCATGCTGCCGGGGGCGACGTCCGCCGAGAAGCGCCAAGCCGAGCTGATCGACGGACTCCAAGCCCTCGCCTTGCGCCGGCTCGACAACCGAGCGGGCATCTTGCAAGGCCGGTTTGAAACGGAATACCTGCGGCTCGAACAAGCCGCCCTGGCCGAGCGCAACGCCCACCTGGCCGAGATCAATGAATCCTCGAAGCGCCGGAACACCGCCCTCGCCACCGCCGTGGGGCTGCTGAGCGCTGCCCTCCTCCTGCTCTTGGGCCTGTACCGCACGCGGCGGCGGCTCGCTCGGGAACTCACGGAGTCGGCTCGCAACGCAGCCGACCTGTCGCAGAAGCAAGCCGAGCTCGCATCCATACAAGCCCGGCAGTTGGGCGATGCGATGAAGATCAAGGAGCGCGAATTGGTGGTCAGTGCCATGGACCTGGCCACTTTGCAGAACAAGGTGACCCAAACCATCACTGAACTGCAAGCCGCGAACCTCAATCACCCCGCATTGGAATCCTTGCGCCGATCGGCTTCACAGGATGAATTCTTCGAGCAATTCAAGCTCCGATTCCAGGGGATTCACCCGGACTTCGATGCGGAAATGCTGCGCCGCTTCCCCGAATTGACGGCGAATGATTTGGAATTCTGTCAGCTGCTCAAACTCGGCCTCAGCAACCGGGAAATCGGAGAGTTGCTGAACATCTCATCGAGCAGCGTCATGACCCGGAAGTACCGGTTGCGGAAACGGATGGGGCTGGATGAGGGGGAGCGCATTGAAACGCATTTGGCTTAATTCAAGCCCGCTTCAATTGCATCCATCAGGTTGTTTCCCAGCAAGTTCCAAGACCAACGAAACCCTTCCCATGGGCGGTAGGGCTCCGCTCCCATGCCCGGTGCGGCCAGCGGTACCCAGAGCTGAAACGGCCCCAACGCCAGCGAAGCGCCCGCCGTGGCAATGCCTTGTCCATCCGCCAAGCCCGCGCCGGCATAAAGCGACACCGGCAGGCGCATCGGCAGTTCCCAGCTGACCGTCGAGGACACGTACACTTCGTCTGCGGCGAGGGCCGTTGACGGCAATGCGAGTCCCGCGTGATCGTTTTGGATCTTCCGCGACCCCCAACCGGAGGTCGCCCCGCGGCTGAAGAAAAGCCCTTCGTAGAGGGGGTCGAACTGGGCAGACAACCCCGCCGCTTGCAGCGGGTAGACGCCTTCGTCGCCGGTGACCCACCCGGCGAATCCCCGCCACGTGAGCGCCTTGCCGTCGCGGTTGTATTGCCAAGCGGTTTGGCCCGCCAGCATCACGGCCTGCGCTTGGCGCGCTCCCTCCCAAATCGGCTCCAAAGCGCCCCAGGCCGCGCGCTGGCGCAACGAGCGCATCCGCAACGACCACTCGGATTCCGTGCGCACACCGCTCGACTGCACCCGGTAATTCACCCCGATCGACTGCACCCAATCGGTGGGGTACAACACGTCGATGAACAGGTCGCTGTACTCCTTTTGCAGCTGGACGTCCGCAAATTCGACGCGGAGGGCCGACTTCAAGGGCGATTGGGGTGCGCGGTTGAACTTACCGGTGGCCGCCAGCACCCGGCGCGTGTAGCTCGCCCGGGCGATGCCCGGCTCCAAGCCGTCCCCAAATCGGCGCACCCCGGCCTCCCACGTCCACTCCCCTGTGCGGTAGCTCAGCCCGGCCGTGCCCACCCACCGCTGGGAGTCGAACGTCCGCATCGGCGCCACGTGCCAACGGAAATCCCGAAACGGCAGCGTCACGTTGTGGAGCAGCAATCCCGCCATCACCCCATCGTTCTGCCCCCACCACGCCACGGGCGACCAAAACACCGGCGTGCGGTCTTCCCGATCCAACCGGGTCAGGAAGCGCAACGAAACGGGCTCCACCCCGCGGAGCAGGTCATGGGCACGGAGCGAGTTGTCGCGGCGGTTGTATTCGAGGGTTTGGCCTGCCGCATCCAGCGTCCAGCGGTCCACGCCCTCCGGCACCTCCACCGTGACCCGCTGCTTCCCTGCCCCTCCGGCGTGCCACGTCGTCTGCAACACCTCGCCCGCCGCATCCACGGCGTCCAGCCGCCAAGGCGACGGGATCTCCCCCGCATTGACCACCGTGACTTCCGCCTGCTCACCAGCACGCCGCACCCGGGCAAGCCGGTAATCCACTTGGCCCGTGGTCGGCACCAGGTCTTCGAAGAACCACTTCAGGTCGGCACCCGAAGCCTCCTCCAAGGCTGCGCGCAGGTCGTTCGGCCCAGGGTGCCGGAATTTCCATCGGTCGAAATAAAGCTGCATGCCGGCATCGAAGTCTGCTGTCCCTAGGGCGCCGCGCAGGTGCTCCATGGCCGCCGCGGATTTCTTGTACACCACCGTTCCGTAATTCAGGTCGGAGAAGTCGTCGCTGTGACAGGCCATCGGTTGGTCCACGCTCATCCGCGCCGTGAGCAGGTAGGCGAATTGGTCGCGCATGGCATAGGGAAACTGCGTCGCCTCGAAACCAGCGTACAGCCCCAAGGGCCCGATGCCGCGGCCGGCCAGCGACAAGGTGTCGCCGTACTTTTCGACGAAGTAGCGGGTTTCGTTGAAGGAGTTGATGCCCTCGTCCATCCAGGCGTGTGTGCGCTCGTTCGTGCCGAGGATGCCGTAGAACCAGTTGTGGCCGACTTCGTGCACGATGACCGTTTCCAAGCCGAGGTCGGAACCGCTCCGGCCGATGACCGTCACGTTCGGGTATTCCATGCCGCCGCCCGCGCTGATGGTGCCGTCCACGGCCGTGACCTGGGCGTAGGGGTAGTCGCCGTTCCACTTGGAATAGGACACGATGGCGTCGTGCAGGTACTCGGGGGCCTTGATCCACAAGTGGGCCTCGGCCGGGGTGAACATGGACCAGGT